>SEDW01000463.1 GCA_004193325.1 Pseudomonadota bacterium
CCACCAAAGTCTTCGTCGGGCGTATTGCGATAGCGCTCCACATGCTTTTTCAGAAAGGCCTGATGCACTTCATAGACCTGAGTGTTCTGAAAGAAGAGCTTGTCGCTATCCTTATCCGTGCTCGGAACCCCATAGAGGTGAGTGAACTTGATATAAGTCAAGCCGCGAGGATTCGCATGCGCAAGGGCTTTGAATTCCGCTTCGGAAGCAATCGTCTCAGTAAACATTAGTTGGCCGTTCTCTGCTTTCACACTCGAATTTGGCGAGCGCGATGCGATGGTCTTGCAGGACAAGGCGGCAAAAAGAGCGACAAGACAAAGACCAGGTTTCATCCAGAGCACCTCATAAGAGATTGGGCATTTCTCAAGTCTACTGAAAGTTATAACAATTAGAGTATGACCCAGGGGAAAGGCTGTCAACGCAGGCGCAGGGCAGGATGGACTGGTAAGAACGGGACAAAAGGACAAAACCCGCCAAGCCTAAGCTGGACGGGCTCTTGCATGATTATTTCGAAAGGTTCAATTTTCAGTCCTGTGAGATCAAAGGGAGACTTCAGGGCTCGCCTCATATTCAGCTTGAATATCCTGCTCAGAGGAATGATCGAGATAGCGTTGAATTGCGCTTATGGTTTCCAAGGGTGCACTCACGTGGGGACAGTGCCCTGTAGCGTTCAGTATCACCAATTCTGAATGCCTCAGCTCTCGATTGAGGTAATGCCCTACTGAGAGCGGAGCAATACTGTCTTGAGAGCATTGAAGAATTAAAGAAGGCACCTCAAGCCTGGGTAGATCGGACCGGTGATCAGCTAAAAATGTTACATAAGCGAAGTGTCGGGCGATATCAGGCTGATTCTGGCAAAACGTTTTTAATAACTCTTGCGCAAGCGCTGGACGATCGCTGTTACCCATAATGATAGGCACCATGGCATTGGCCCAGCTTTCATAGTTAGTGTCCACGTGTTGCAGCATTTGATTGATGGCATCGTAAGAGAAGCCCCCGTCGTAGCCGATTTCATTAAAATAACAGGGCGAGGGCCCTATGAGTATTAAGCGTTTGAACAAATTGGGGTTTCTAATTGCAGCAAGGATACCAATCATCGTGCTCACGGAGTGCCCTACGAAGACCGCACCCTCGATTTCCAGAGCTTCGACTATTTCCGTCAGATCATCTGCGTAGCCCCAAAGAGTACTGTATTTAGTCCTATCGTATTTGGAGAGATCCGACTGCCCTGCCCCCACATGGTCAAAGAGGACGACTTCATAATCCTGTTCAAAGGCCGGCGCAACAGACTTCCAGATACGCTGATCGCAGCCGTAGCCGTGAGCAAAGAGAATTGTCTCGGCACCAAGACCACTGACCTTGATATTGTTTCGTTCAATGATGTTCATTCGGCGGCTCCTTTTGTTCCAGCTCAATTTTTGGCACTTTCGGAAGCGTGAGCACGAATCGAGTGTTCGGACAGTGATCATCAAGAGACAAGTCGCCGGAATGATCCAGCGCCAAAGCCTTGCATATGCTCAAGCCTAGACCTGTTCCACTCCCGACGGGCTTGGTCGTGACAAAAGGCTGAAAGATCCTTTCCTGCATAGAAACTGGGATCCCCTGCCCGCTATCGGTCACCCCTATTTGCAGCGTTTCGCCGCTATCGAAAACTGAAATTTCCACCCACTTCTCAGCCAGATGTTCAACCGCAGCCAAAGCGTTATTCAAAAGATTGAGTAGAATTTGAAGGATCTCCGCCGGGCGGCATGAGATCTCTAGCGAATCGGCAAAAGACTTAACAGTAAGATTGATATCATGCTGCTGAAATCGTGCCGCGCAAAGCTCCAGAGTATCAGCTATCAAAGCTTTCACTGGAGTTGAGATAAAAGGATCGCGACTTCCGTCGCGAGCGATTGCGCGAAGCGCTCTGACAATAGCAGCGATACGCCCAGTGGTGGAATGAATGCTCTCTGCCGCCAAAATCAGTTGCTCTTTGTTGGTTACGTTCGGCTTTGCCAATAACTCGATCTGTTTGGCTCTGAGCTGCAAAATAGCCAAGGGGTTATTGATTTCATGAGCGATACCGCCTGCCATTTCCCCAAGTGCAGACATTTTGAAAGCCGTGAACATCTGAGCGCGTTGCTCAGCAATCAGCTTTTCCGTTTCTTTGCGTTCCGTAAGATTATTTTCTATTCGGATGTAGCGAGGCTGCGCATCGATTGCGGAGCTTACTCGCTCTCCGGCAGACTCCACCCAAACCACCTCACCTGAGGCATGAATATATCGATATTCGCAGTGAAAAGATTTTCCGCTATTCACCAGCGATGCCCACGCTTCTTCGACCATCGGACGGTCGCTCGCGAAAACTGCCTCAAGCCACCCATTCCCAATAGCGTGCTTTAAACTTCGCCCACTCGATTCACTCCACATCTTATTTATATAGGTACAATGCCCTTGTTGGTCGGCAAGAAAAAAACCTATGGGTGCAAGTTCCATGAGTCGCATGGAAAAAAGAGAACTTTCAGCGAGCGCTGTCTCCACTGCTTTACGTTCCGTCACCTCGAACGCTATATAGTGAAAGTAGCTCAAGTTATCAAGCTTGCTCAAAAGCGGGACAATCGTGGCTTCGGTCCATAAAATCTTCCCGTTTCTTGCCGTGTGACAAATCTCGCCTCTCCAGGTAATCCCGCGCCTAACGATTGGAAGAACCTGGTCCGAGAAAAAACCACGCATTTGGTCTGAAAGTAATGTGGAGAATGGTGTTTTGAAGATTTCTTCGTGAGCAAATCCCAACACTTGCAAAAATTTTTCATTCGCATCCACGAGAAATCCCGTATCTTGAATAACCGCTGTGAGTGCGAATTGATCCATCGCGCTTCGCAATTCCTGAAGACGAAACAACTCGTCTTTCGGCGTAAAATTCAAGATTTTGGAGATCATGGCATCACCTGCAAAGAGAATGTGTTCCCTTCGTTCTATCACAAGAGATGAGAAGCGAATACTCGGCAACAGAGCTTGATGCCTTCAATTATTCCCCACGGCATATGTTGATACATAGAGTTAAATAAGTAACAAACCTCAGTGTGCAGGACTATTTTTCCGAATGAGACGCAAAAAAACCAGTCCACCTGGGACTGGTTTTTTTGAAAGTAATTACGTTATATAACGTTTAATCTTTAAAGATTTTGCTAAAGAATCCATTCGCGCCGTTGCCAACCTTCTCGCCGGAAAGTTCTGCAAACTGCTGCAAAAGTTCTTTCTGTTCTTTCGACATTTTAGTTGGCACATCGACCTTGAGCTCAACCCAGAGATCACCACGGCCGACGCCGCGAAGCTTAGGAATACCTTCGCCAGCAATCGTCAGACGATGACCGAACTGAAC
>SEDW01000464.1 GCA_004193325.1 Pseudomonadota bacterium
GATAACCAGGGCCAGGCGTTTGGCTTTCAGAGGGAACTCGCCCGCTATACCTACGAAGAGGCTGAAGACAATGTGGTTCAAGACTCCGCCGACCTCTTTTTTCCGCATCTGCCTAAGGGTCGCTACCACATCGAATTCACCCTTTCAAACGATCAGGTTTTGAATAAACCCTACGCCGCCGGCAGCATTGATCCCGCCACGAATCAGCCGGTAGTGGGCCAGCAAAGCTGGAGTCCTGGAACCGATTCGCTTACAGTCACAGCCGTGCAGAATCCCCCATTGGCGACACCGCTGTTCATCGCCATGCTGCTCTTGGCCATTTTCCCGATCTTTGCTTTGCTTCGGGATTTCGCTTATGAGAACAGCCGCTGGGCGCAAAGCAATCAGAGGAACCAACCATGATCATGGCCTACCGAATCTATGGAGTCGCCATCGCGATTCTCTTCACGTTTCTGAGCATGGGCGGACACTCCTGCAGCGACGATCGCAATACAGGATCCATGGGTTCTTCCGGTGGATCGAGTGCTTCGGGCTACCGAACGTATCACAAATGATTTCAGGATTTTCATCTTAGGGAGATAGAGTATGGAAACGGCGAATCTTGCAAAGTATGTTATCAGCGCAGTGGTCTTCTCGGCAGTCGGAATCATGATCATGATCGTGGCTATGATCATTTTCGACAAGCTGACTCCAGGTCAACTCTGGAAGGAAATTGTTGAAGAAAAGAACATGCCTCTGGCTCTCACCTGTTCCGCTGCGATTATCGCACTGGGCACCATCATTGCTTCGGCGATTCACGGCTAAGGATCTCTCGTGGCGGCATTACTCCTCGCTTCTGTCTTTGTTATTGCGACTGCAGGACTGGTCTACGAATTGATAGCTGGCACGCTCGCCTCCTATCTCCTGGGTGATTCGATCACTCAGTTTTCGACGATTATCGGCGTCTATCTCTCGTCCATGGGAATAGGCTCTTACCTGTCGAAATTTATTAAAAAAGACCTTCTGCGCTTTTTCATTCGTGTTGAACTCCTTCTCGCTGTATTCGGTGGAAGTTCGGCCGCGATGCTTTTTATCGCATTTTCAGAAGTGAGCGAGTTCCGCATCCTCCTCTACGGAAGTGTGGTGATCACCGGCACGCTCGTGGGGATCGAGATTCCCATTCTCATGCGTATTCTTAAAGATGAATATGATTTTAAGGAACTCGTTGCCAAGGTCTTCACCTTCGATTACCTCGGTGCGCTCCTCGCGTCGCTACTTTTTCCCCTCGTACTCGTCCCGCAGCTTGGACTCGTGCGTTCGGCCTTTCTCTTCGGTCTTGCCAATGCTCTTGTAGCCTGGGCGACTCTCGAGATTCTCGGCAAAGACCAACCCTGGATGCCTCGGGAAAGACCCAAAGTCTGGTTCGTCACTTTCCTGATGGCCCTTGGGCTTGGCGGCGGCGATTACGTGACCCGCTGGGGTGAGAGTCTGTCTTTCCCCGACCCTGTGATTGCTGCCGTGAGTTCGCCTTATCAACGGGTTCTGCTCACCAAAAGGGGCAACGATCTTAGAATGTTTTTGAATGGCAACTTACAGTTCTCTTCGACGGATGAGTACCGCTATCACGAGGCTCTCGTTCATCCGGGACTCTCAGCTCTCAAAGACGCAAAAAACATTCTGGTCCTTGGGGGCGGCGATGGACTTGCCGTTCGGGAAATATGGAAATACCCGAACGTGGAAAAGGTCACCATGATTGACCTCGACAGCGCTGTGACCGATCTAGCGACCAAGAACAGTCTCCTGCTGGCACTGAATCAGAATTCTCTTGATTCCAAAAAGTTTCATCTCGTGCATCAAGATGCTTTTCGTTGGCTCAAATCCAACAAGGACGTCTTTGATTTCATCATCATCGATTTCCCTGATCCCAGCAACTTTTCGATCGGCAAGCTCTACAGCACCCGTTTTTATGATCTGGTGAAATCAGCCCTGGCGGACAAGGGCCTGCTCGTCGTGCAGTCCACTTCCCCTTTCTATGCGAAGAAATCCTATTGGACGATCGTCAACACACTGACAGCAAGCGGCTTTAAAACAGCGCCCTATCACGCGTACGTTCCCTCATTCGGCGAATGGGGCTTTGTCATCGCTGGTCGCGAGGATTACAAAATTCCGGACAGTCTCCCAGACAACTTACGTTTCCTTACCACGGGTATGCTGCCTGATCTTTTTGAATTTCCAAGCGACATGCAGGCCTCGTCCACTCAGATCAATCGCCTCGACAACCAAGCGCTGGTACGCACCTTCGAAGACGAATGGGCGCAATATGTCCGTTGATCGTGGCACTTTTGATCGGCGTAAACTCTTAGCCGCTGGAGCGATAGGGCTTCTTCAAAGCTCCTGTCAGGTGAGCATGAGGAGCCGCATCGTTGGATCAGATCACAGCCTCGGTCACCAACTGCGAGACAGAATATTTCCCGCAGCCAAGCCAGGACCCAAGGTTGGAACGCTAATCATAGGTGCTGGAGCGGCTGGAGCTGCGGCCGCTTATACGCTTAGAAAAGCGGGTCACAATGATTTTCACATGATCGATCTCGCCGTCGATCCCGGAGGCAATGCTCGCGCGGGCCATCACGGCGAACTCTCTTATCCCTGGGGTGCACACTATCTTCCCCAGCCCGATCTCACAAATCATGATCTTCTCGCTTTTCTCGAAGACGCAGGCGCGATCACAGGTCGCCAGTCTAACGGCGCCCCAATCTATAACGAAGATTACCTTTGCCACGACATCGAGGAACGCATTCACTATCAGGGCCGCTGGCACGAAGGTCTTATCCCCTGGCGCTCTCTCGATAAGACGACTGTATCGGAAGTGAAGGCTTTTCACGCCTTCGCCGATGCGCTCCGAAGCCGGCCGGGCAAAGACGGTAGGCCCGGGTTTCACATCCCGCTCGATCTCTCGTCCCAGGATGAAAATCTGCTGAAGCTCGATCGTCTGACCTTTGCCGAATTCATCAAGGGTCAGGGTTGGACGTCGCCCTTTCTCGCCTGGTACTTAAATTACGCCTGTCGCGACGACTACGGCACTGACTGGCAAGAGACCTCGGCCTGGGCAGGTCTGCATTACTTCGCAGCGCGATCCGGAGATGGGGGCAAAGTCCTGACCTGGCCCGAGGGCAATCAATGGCTCATTCGACAGCTGCTAAAAGGAATCGAAGATAAATTTCATGGCCAAGAACTTGCTCACAGTATAAAGCGTCAGGGCAAAGGCTGGACAGTTGAGAGCTGGTCCGAGGCAAGTCAGGAAAATCGCCTCTGGCAAGCCGATCGCATCATTTTAGCCTTGCCTCGCTACGTGATTGCTCGCCTCCTGC
>SEDW01000465.1 GCA_004193325.1 Pseudomonadota bacterium
CAAATAGTGTCACGGACGACCTCACGCACAGGAGTACTCGACTTCAGCTTCATGCCATCCAAAACTTTACGAACCGAAGCGCTGGCGCCAGGGCCCTTCACAACAGTTTCAAAGCTCTGAGTAACCTGATCGCAGTTGGTATAGGTTCCGAATTTTTCAAGCGTGGCAAGGCCAGGCAGCACAGCTGCAAAGCGTTGGATCTCAGGCAGATCGAAGACGCCCCAGGCAATTTCTTTTGGCGCCATCACAGGAGGCAGAGTTGCGCGACCGCAGCGGAAGTAAACCGCGAGATCAAAGTTCTGCTCGGCCGGATTCCAGGGCTTGATGCCAAGGTTTTCGATGCCGCGCATGTTCGGAGTTCTGTCCCGGCGACGGAGAATGTCGTCAAGCGCTTCATCCTCGGCAGAAGTCTGCATGCCGCCACCTGTACCGTTCCAAGAGCGAACGATGACGTCAGCTGACGTAAAGCCGGGAATGATTTGGGCGATTGATGCCGCTTCTTCACTCGTGGCATCGGTGCCGATCAAGAGAAGGATCCGGCGAGCTTTTTTCAATTCTCCGAGGAACCAAGGCACCACAGTTTCCCAGGTCGTCGCAGTCAAGGAACCGCTCGCCATGAGAAGGGGCTGAATGATGCGCTCTGCCGATTGATACCGGCGGAACGACACTCGGCACTCATCCGTAATCCAGTGCTTGTTGACATCAGGGTTAAAGCGAGCGCGGAAACGGTGAACAGTATCGTTTTCGAAATCGGCATAGACTGAGCTGTTTTTCGAACAGCAGTCACAGACCGATTCTTTTTCTTTCAGGAACCAGACCCGCTTTTGGAAACGGAAGTCATTGAAGGTAATCGCACCGACCGGACAGATATCCGCAACGTTACCCTGATATTCATTGAACATGCCTTCATCGAGAGCTGTCGTCAGCTCTTTATGCCAGCCGCGGTTATCCATCAGAAGTTCGTGAGTCTTGGTCACGTCTTCAGTGAACCTCACGCAGCGTTCGCAGTGAATGCAGCGGTTCATATTAAGTGTGAGTCGTTCGGAAAGCGCTTTGGTTGTCGCTTCCTTCCAGACGCGTTTGTCTTCTTTGAATTCACTTCGAGAAGGACCGTACTCGTAGTTATAATCCTGGAGCGAACACTCACCCGCCTGGTCACAGACCGGACAGTCGAGAGGGTGATTCGCCAGCAGCATCTCCATAACTCCAGAACGGCTCTTACGAACACGTTCACTTTGAGTCAGGACTACCATTCCATCGCTTGCCGGTGTGGAGCAGGCCGTCATCAGCTTGGGAGCTTTTTCGACTTCTACCGTACACATGCGGCAGGTACCCGCCACGGGCAGACCCGGGTGGTAGCAAAAACGCGGAATCGCTCGGTCAACTCTAGAGCGTTCGGCAGCCTTCATGATCGTATCACCAGGCTCGAACTCAACCACCTGCCCATCGATCGAGATCTTGGGCTTCGCAGGCGCTTCACTCGTTGTCATCTTCTAAACTCCCCTCAAAGCATGGCGCTGGCGTGATGATCATGTTTAGGCACATGACCTTCGGGCTTGCACGGGCATCGCTTCAGCCGCACATGCTCCTCGAATTCGTGACGAAACTTCCGAACTGACGATAGAGCCGGACCGGTCACCGCATCTGAGAAAGCACAGATGGTTTGACCAGCCATATTAGAACAGATTCCAGCGATCGCATTCAAATCCGCTTCAGTTCCCTGACCGATTTCGATGCGATGGAACATGCGGGCCAACCAGTGAGAACCTTCACGGCACTGACTGCACTGGCCACACGATTCATGCTCATAGAATTTCAACAGCCGGGCTGCGACTTCGACGATGCAACTGTCTTCGGAAATGACAATGACGCCACCCGATCCCGCCATCGTTCCCGCTTTCGCGAGAGAGTCAAAGTCCATGGCCACATCGATCTCGGCCGCACTCAACATCGGCGCTGAAGCACCGCCTGGAATAACAGCCTTAAGCGCTTTGCCGCCGAGAACACCACCGCAATGCGCGATGAGATCTTTCAAATTGATATTGATCGGGAGTTCGTAAACGCCTGGTTTCTCGATTTGACCCGAGACACAGAAAAGACGTGTACCACCCGAACGCTCGGTACCGACCGAAGCAAACTTCGCGGCACCGTCATTGATAATCGTGGGAACAGCACAGAAAGTCTCAACGTTATTCACGCAGGTCGGCATTCCAAAAGCACCGACCATCGCCGGAAAGGGTGGCTTCAGACGCGGCTCGCCGCGTTTGCCTTCGAGACTGTTCAGGAGCGCAGTTTCTTCGCCGCAGATATAAGCACCCGCGCCGCGATAAACGACGAGATCAAAAGCCCAGCCGCTGCCCGACACGTTTTTGCCGAGAAGGCCCATAGCGCGGGCTTCAACGATCGCGTTTTCGACTTGCTTGGCCTCAAACACAAACTCGCCGCGGATATAGATAAAGCCGCGTGAAGCGCCGATAGCGTGACCGGCGATGATCATGCCCTCGATAAGCATGTGAGGATGCTTGGTCATCAGGAGACGGTCTTTGAAAGTACCGGGCTCGCCTTCGTCAGCGTTACACACCAAATACTTTGGCTTGGGACGCCCATCGGGAAAGAGTGGGGCCTTCGGCATAAAAGACCATTTCATGCCGGTTGGAAAACCCGCACCGCCGCGACCGCGGAGGTTGGATTTTTTTACTTCGTCGACGATGCTGTCGGGGGTCATGGCCAAAGCTTTTTCCAAAGCCTTATAGCCACCGAGACTCCGGTAGACGTCGATCGTATGCGAACCGGGCACATCGTTATGCTGGGTTAATAGTTTCTCAACCATGACTCAACTCCCGATCAAGCTTATCCATAATATCTTTGATCACGCTCTCGTCGAGGTTTTCATAATACTGCTCGTTGATCTGCATCACGGGTGCCGTGCCGCAGGCCGCAAGACATTCCACTTCATTTAAAGTGTATTTGCCATCAGCTGTCGTCTGACCGCAGTGAATGCCGAGGCGCTCTTCGAGACCAGCGACAAGTTTATCCGCACCGCGAAGGAAACAGGCGACGTTGGTACAAACCATGACGTGCTTTTTGCCGACCGGCTTACGGTTATACATAGTATAGAAAGAGACAACTTCCTGAACGCGCGCCAGCGGCAGCTTAAGATAAGCTCCCGCCTCCCTGATCGCTTCAATCGAGATCCAGCCTTCTTTGGCCTGCATCTCGTGCAGAAGTGGAAGGAGGAGCGATTGTTCCGTTGGCAGATGCTCGCGGAGGGCATCCATCTTTTTGCTGATTTCCTGATCGATAATCATAGAGGACTCCTATTTTCAGCGATCAAGTTCGCCAGCGAT
>SEDW01000466.1 GCA_004193325.1 Pseudomonadota bacterium
GCGACTGATCGGAAGATTGTGCGACTGCGAAAGCGCTCTTAAGACTGCTACGCAAAGCGTGGCTGACGAGCCTAGGCCCGCACCGATTGGGAGCGTGGAATGTGTTTCGCCATCGAGCGAAAAGGGTTCAATGCCCAAGAGCTCCATGGCGCGAATCACCACAGCCTGAAGTCGAGGAGATCCTTCATGACCCGCAAGCTTTAAATGCACTTCCGGCGCCTGACCAAAGCGTAAGGGGCGTTGACTCATATGGAAGCGAAAACGCATCTGATGCAAGGGGATGGCAACGGCGTGCGCGCCGTAGACAGCCGCATGTTCCCCGACAATGATCGCCTTGCCGCAAGCTGTCGTCTCCACGGATGGGACGACAAAGCTGGACGTTCTTAGATTGGGATATTGATTTTCGCTCAATTCAAACCTCGTTCGAGACTTGGTCCATCGCCCACGCGATCGTGGAGGAGCTGAAGGGTCGGGAAATTTTCCTGAAGCCAACTCACAAGCTCTGCCGATGATTCATGAATGATGTGAATGTTGGGTCCGGCGTCGATCGTAAAATACGCTTCGAATCGCCCTTCCTGTCTGGCTCTTCTAAACGCCGCGAGAAACTCAACGGCATCTTCCGTAATATAAAACTGTGGCGGACGGGTCGTCATCATCACAGCGTGCATTTCAAGAGCTTCAGTCTCGAGCAGTGGTCCGAGCGCTGAGAGGTCGCGTGCCTCGAGGGCTTTGAGCATCGCGCTCATGCGCTCAGGCGCACCGGCGATACGCGGACGAAAGAGTATGCTCGTCCAGGCGTCGCCATGGGCAACGGTCGAACTCCTCGATTTTTCGCTGTGAGAGAAGAGTGCGACGGTATCGCAAAGTTTCCAATGATCCGCTGCATACACAGGGAGAATCTTTTGTTTGTCGGCGTGGGATCCTGCCTGCCATTGAACGTAGCCTCCAAAGAGGGAACGACCGGCACTGCCTGATCCGAGGCGTGATAGATGAGCGAGTTGTTCTCGGGAGAAGCCCTTTTCTTCGAGATCTTCAAAGCTCGCCGACGATGTCCAAGAGGCCATTGCTGCTATCGTCAAGGCCGCGAGTCCACTGGCACTGCTTGCAATACCGGCTCCGGTTGGAAAGGAATTGCTGCTCGCGATGGAAAGCTTTTGATCAAAATGAAAAGTCTTAGCCAGATAATCGAGGTGTTTATAGACTTTGCTAAAGCTAGGATGATGGCGGTCCAGAGCTTCGCCCTGGAATTGGAAACTATGATCGTCCGCGTCGTGAACAAAGGCGGTCGTGCGGCTTGCCAGTTGATTCAAGGTCATCGAAAGGGAATCGTTTGCAGGCCACTGCAAAACAGGATCCTTCTTTCCCCAGTATTTGAGAAAGGCAATATTGCTCGATGCGCTCGCGCGATAGATTTCTGTCATGCGTCCTTCCACTTCAACTGGCAGCCTTCGGAAGACCAGGGGGAATCCAGACGGTTCCAACCCTTCTCCTGAAGCAATCGATTGACCTCGGTCAAATCCGACGTGTGGCCGATGAGAAGAATGGCGTCCTCACCCCCGGCACCGGTCGTTTTAAAGGTCCAAGATCGATCAAATCCATCGATCGACGCAAGCAGTTTATAGAGATGTGAGGGATAAAAGGGAGCTTTTTGAAAGAGTTCCCGATGCGCACGATTTGCTTGGATAATGAGCGCAAAGTCTTTGGCAAGAAAGGCTTCAATCAGATCTTCGCTGATTCCCTTGAGATCGCACCAAAGATCCTGGGCGAATAACCACTCTTTCACACTGCCGCCAACCATGGTCGTCGGAGCGCCCTCGCCACCGGCGTAGGGATGCACCCACTCGTTTAGCCAGTCAAGGTCGAGACGTTTGATCGTGCCGGGCCAGGAGGCGTAATCGGGTTGCCATGCGATGAAAGACCCATGAAGCTGAGTCACGAGGTCATAGCCCGACGCAAAGCCCTGTTGCTCCTTCTGCAGCATCCAGGCATCGCGGGCTGACGCCCAGAGCGTTGGTTCTTTGAGTGCAACTGTTTGCTCAGCGAAAGCCTTGAGCCCGATGTGAGCCGCAAGACGAACCGCTGAGGAACTGCCTAGACCAAAGGAGACGGGTAGATCCGAACGAACTTCAACCAGAGCTTGACCGATATCAAATTGATTTCCTGCATACTGCAGACTGTCGATCAAAGGCTCGGTGGATTTGGTCAGGGGAACGATCACATCGGTCGGCCAGAGATTGGAACGAACGCGAAAATCGCTTGATTCGCTGATGCTAAGTGAGAGGCGTGCTCCGACTGTGGCAGAGAGGCTTCGACCACCTTTGAGGATCGCATACTCGCCAGCGAGCATGATTTTACCGGGAACGGAAACTTTGATGGCTCTTCGCTTCGGCTTTTTTTCCATTAATGTTTCTCGCGCTGAGCGAGACGAATATTGCCCTGATGCAAACTCATGTGTCCACGTTGAATGCCTTCGGAAGCGAGAGCTCTCAGAGCCGAAAGGTTTTGAGCCAGGCCTACCGTCACGATAATTTCGGCAAGGGCTTGAGCATTCGGAGAGCCAAGGAGTTTGATTGCAGCCTGAGCGGTTGGATGAAGCGTGGTGACTCCGCCCACCGTTCCAACGGCCATTGGCAACTCGATTTCGCCCTCAAGATCGCCGTCAGCATTTTTCCACCAGCGCGTCATCGGTTGATAGTTGCCGCTGCGGCAGCAGTATGCGTGAGCACCGGCTTCCACCGCGCGCCAGTCATTGCCTGTGGCGATGACTACAGGATCGATGCCGTTCATCACGCCTTTGTTGTGAGTCGTTGCGCGATAGACATCGTGAGCTGCGAAGAGATAGGCGTTGACGATGCGATCGACCACTTCAGGGCCCGAAAATTCCTGATTGGAAAGTGCCGCTTGCGGAACTTTGCAATGCGCCTTCGCCATTCGCTTGTCACAGAGATTGGTCAGGATACGGAGACCCATTTCGCAGGGAATGAGTTCAGCAATGCGCTTACTCAACTTCTCGCAAATGGTGTTGATGAGATTTGCACCCATGGCATCACGCGTATCAATGTCGACATAAATCACGAGGGACTGAATCGCATCGATAAAACGCCAGCGGATATCACGAACGCCACCGCCTCGAGCGAGCAATCGCTGCTGGCCGTCGTGAGCGTGCGCAATGAGTTCGGCAGTGTGCTCGGTGAGGATACGGTCGTAATCCACATTTTCTGTTGGGTAGAGCTGAATTTGACCAGTGCCGACAGGCGGCGTGCTCGAGGTTGTAAAACCGCCACCGAGACGAGCGAGTTTTGCACCATGACTGGCTGCTGCAACAACGCTGGTTTCCTCAACT
>SEDW01000467.1 GCA_004193325.1 Pseudomonadota bacterium
ACCGGCCCGACCCAATGCACGAGGTCGCCGAGTCCAAGCTCTTGAGCTTTGGCTTTTAACTCGCCTTCGAAAGGCCCACCGCCGAGTAGCATGAGATGGATCGTATGGCCTTCGCTCCGCAGCTTCGCGATCGCGGCGAAAGCATCCTGAATGCCTTTTTCCTCGACCCAGCGTCCGGCGAACATCAGAGTCAATGCTGACTCAGGAATCTTGAGCTGGACTCTCATATCCTGACGGAATTTGGTTCGAGTCAGACTTGATCGTTCGATGGCTTCCGCGTCGGCGCCCATTTGCGGAATGACTTCGGCCGGACCGTGAAAGCCCTTTTTTCTGAGGATATCGAGCGATTCCTGATTGCCGGTCACGGTGTAGGCGCTGTTTCTAAAGACATAGGATTCGATCCAGGAGAAAGGCGGCGGATAGGACTTGTCGATGTTTTGCCAGGTATAAAAGAGGCTTTTAGCCCCCAGTTTTTTGGCTTCGCGAATCGCCTGGTAGGTGACGAAGGAATAATGTTCCTCTTCGATGTTCACAATATCAGGCTTGAACTCAGCCATAGCCTTCGCCAGACCCTTGTA
The DNA here is from genome assembly GCA_004193325.1 of Pseudomonadota bacterium. Taxonomy (GTDB): domain Bacteria; phylum Bdellovibrionota_B; class Oligoflexia; order Oligoflexales; family Oligoflexaceae; genus Oligoflexus. Next base: position 579 of record SEDW01000467.1, read on the forward strand.
ATAATGGAAGTGGTTTTTGCCATTCAAAGCGATGTCGAGCGTCCGTAGCCAGTAATTCTCGCCAGCTAGAGGTTCAAACTTTTGCCCCGCCCAGTCCGTCCCAGTGATAAGACCGATTTCAAAGCGAGGATCTTCGGCCAGATACCGAAACTTCTGGCGGTAGGCGGCCGCAACGTAGGGCTTTGAGATGCTGAGGACACGTATTTTAGGTTTTGAATTCGTCATACTCTGACCTCAGCTTGTTTGGAATGGAGACCGCTCGCGTAAAGGAAAGAGAGAAGAGTCATCAAAGCAAATCTCACTTCTCCATCGAAATAAGCGTTCTGTGTGAGACCACCTAAAAAGAGGCAGATCAGGGTCAGATCGCGAATAAAGGCGAGATTTTTAGACCCGTTCCGCCAATTGAAATGCAGCGAGACGAGCCAGGCGAGAAAGGCTATCGCCGCAACGATTCCGCCTTCGGCCGCGATCTGCAGGATTTGGTTATGCGCTTCATAAGCTTTTTTGAATCCGGGCAACCCGATCGCATCGTAGTAAGGCACGCGATAAGTCTTGTCGAGATTGATGCCGTGTCCGAGAATTGGCCGCTCCTTCACCATATTCAGATGCACAATCCAAAAGGCGATGCGGTCATCCGCATAGGCGCTTTCTTTTTCTTCGGAAAGCATGCCGCTCGACATGGCTGAGAAGCGCCTTGAGATTGCATTGGGAGTTGAGAAGACTCCGATCATGGCAACGGTCATGGCCGTGAGTAGATAGATGCGGGTTCGGCCTTTGAAATAGGAAAGAGCAAATCCAGCCGTGGCGAGAAGTGCCACGGCCTGGGCGGTTCGCGATGCTGAGAAATAAAGGAGCGCGAGGTTTCCCAAGAGTAAGGCGATGCGACGCCAGTTTTTAAAATCGGCGGCGAGGAGGACGAGGTGAAAGGGATAAAGCATTAGAGAAACGTAGGCCAGGGTCAGCGGATGAGAATAAAAGCCCTGGGAGCGTTTGAAAAAATCGCCGTGGACAAGACTAACACCCTGAATTTTCCAGCCCCAGATGTGCTGCGAGAGAGCGGCCACAGCCCAGAAAATCATGAGGAAAGTCCAAACAAGTTCCAGTTTTTCCCGTCCTTCTCTTGGGATAGGTCTTTGGATGAGGAAGAGAATGGGAACGATGAGAAGGGGTGCGAAGCCGAAAAAGAAGGAAATAACGTCTGTTTCGGGGTTTTTGCTATTAAGAAGTGTAGAAATAATAGGCAAAACGATGACAGCGAGCAGAAGTCCGAGGCTTATCCCCTCTTTTCTGCCTATTTTTTGAGCGAGAGTTTTGAGACCCGCCCTATCCCGGATAAGTATCGTAAACGTGGCGATCCCAATGGCGATACTCTGGAGGCTGGGTCCAAAGGGCAAACAGAGAATGAGGAGCAGGAACGGGAATAGATTCATAGGTTTCAGCTCGCAGTGTGAGGCTCTGGGCCACTTCGGGGTTGAGACTTTTTAATAGTCCCCTGCCCTCGGCTACTTTACAAAGGCCGTCCCAGGGCGGATTCCAGGTCTTATCCAAGAAGGAATCTCCGTCGATGAACTCAGTCTTTGCAAGGACTTTGAAAGTAATAATATATTGAAATGATTAAGACAAGTCCTTGATCCTCAGTCTTTTCCCCCTATTTCTTCCATTTGGCAGCCCCTTCGACACCCGCTTTATGCAAATCCCTCAGTCTTTCTGTTCAAAATATGAGCATGATCACGAATATCGGGCTAGAAACGACTTTCGTGATCGTTTAAGCCCCCTATTTCCAGTAACCCCTTGTTATCAATGTCATATTCGGCATTGAAAAAATGGACAATATACAGGTGTTATATGATCGCAAATAGGGGCTGATTCCCAGATAGGCGAAAATGGGCTATTTTCGAGTCAAATCTGCACATTAAGTACTCAACAACACGAGCAATAATGTTAGTGCGAGATATATTATATCGAACACCGATAATAGTGGTGCGTGTGTAATGTTGATTGGCCTCAAAATATGCAAAAAAACGAACTTTGAGATTGATTCGAGCAGGGGATAGCTCAGACTGAAGGAAAATGGAGGAAAAAAGCCGGTGAATAGCTCAAAATTTGAACAGATTGAGCCCTACGATCACAGTATGGATCAGAATTATCAGATCGCCCAAAAAGTGATGACAATTCTCGAAGACGCAGGCCAGGAAGCACGTATGGCCGGCGGATGCGTAAGGGATCGGCTCCTGAAAACGAAACCCAAAGACTACGACATCGCCACAGTCGCAGTTCCTGACCTAATATGCTCAATATTTGAACAGAAAGGCATCAAGACTGTCCCGACTGGAATCGACCACGGGACAATCACCGTGGTCATGGGAGGCCAAGGCATTGAGGTGACCAGCTTACGTCTGGATGTGGCTACCGATGGCAGGCGGGCTGTGGTGTCCTTCGGGAACTCCTTCGAGGCCGACTCGCTGCGTAGAGATTTCACAATCAACGCCCTCTACGAAGACAGGTCTGGCAAGGTTTACGACTACCACGATGGCATCAAAGATCTACAGGCGAAGGTTTTGCGCTTCGTAGGCGAACCGCGGACCCGTATCAAGGAAGATTATCTTCGGATCCTGAGGCTCTTTCGCTTCTGGTCTCGCTTGGGCTTTGAACCCCAAGCTGAGGCTCTGCCTGTGATCGCGGAAGAGGCGAGGGGGCTTGAACAGATTAGTCAGGAGAGAAAGACGAGCGAGCTCCTCATGATTCTCGAAGGCGGGAG
>SEDW01000468.1 GCA_004193325.1 Pseudomonadota bacterium
GAGGTGCTGAATCCACGGTTGTTGCCGTAGCCCTGGCTACCGCTTGCGCTATAGTTTGAACCATAACCTGTGCCGTAGCCCTGTCCGCTGTAGCTTGAGCTGCCATGCGAATTGGGGCTACCGTACTGATTCTGGTTTGACATTCCGCTAGATGAACCATTGTAGCTGTTGGTCCCGCCATAGTTTTGGCCTTGCGAACGGCTTTGATCGCTAAAGTGCGAGTTGCGGCCAAAGTTTTGGTAAGGAGTTTGATCTCCCGAGTAAGATGTTCCGCGGCCATAGTTCTGGCTGTATTCGCGGTCAGACTGCGACGAGCGACCCTGATCGCGCTGATAGTCCGAAGACTGGCCGCTACCATAGGTGCTGTAAGGAGCATTGCGAGTGTGCTTGTTAAAACGTTCGTAATCGGAATCGTCACGCGCGCTACGGTCGTCACGATCCGCGCGGTCGTCGTCTTCAGACCAGCGTGAATAACGATCGGTGTTTGGCTGCATGCGACGCGATTGATTTTGTTCGCCTGGATAATTACGTTCCATGATGAGATTCCTTTGTCAGTCATGTTTGGTGTTAGAACCCGGCAGCTCTAAAAGCGCCTGGCAATGACTGAACGATAATTCTGTCCTCCATCAGCGCACATACGTAATTATAATTAGTCAGACTGTTCCACCACGCTTAAAGCCGGTCTCTGACTGACGTTTATCAGTTCTAAAGTCCTCAAATAAAAAATTCGCGAAAATTTATTGCCTCCTCGGAGTATGAGAGTGAGCTAAGATACGAGCTTCTTTTCTCGTACAAAAACGTTATGCGACAGCTTTGAAAAGCACCAAATTGTAGGCAAAAAAAAGCCCGCTCTTTACGAGCGGGCACTAGATAATAAGGTCTTTCGGAAAGGTCTAACCCTTCGCTCCCGGCAAATAACGCATCGGAATAAAGTCGGGTTTTACGTCGTAATGGTAGTTCCTATAAAAACTCAGATCCGGTTTGCCAGCTTCCTGCCAGGCATCGAGCCAGATACGAGCGAGAGCATCCGAACCTGCAGCCAATCTCAAGATTACTAGATTGCGAAATGCGTTTCTCGTTTCAGTCGGTTCTTTGCGTTTGGCGCGTTCCCGTTTGCTCCGACCATCAGGACCTTTCTCTTTATCTTCTGTACTCTTCTGCAAAAGAGAATTGTCGCGATCCAGTGCGGTCAGCTCGGGGATTTTCGCGTGACTGTCGAGAACGAGTTCCCAGGCTTGCTCGAGGTAATTGTGCGGATGCTTTTCAAAGAGCTTTTGCATCGGCTGGTGACGCTCGGCTTCATCAAGAACCGTCGCCTCCAGATCAAGGCCGAGACTATCGAGGATATCGGTTTCAAAGTAAGCATGCAGTCCGCCTTGCTCGGTTTGCCAGCCGTCGTAATCCGCGCTGGTGTGGTGAGGGTTGGCGAGATCGCCGACAAAGTGCGAGAGAATTCCGCTCAAGAGAAGGATGCGTTGCACCGCTTCCTCTTTCTTTGGAAATTCTGGAGAATCCTTTTGGACCTTGTCCATCGCCTTGAGGCTTTTAAAAGCGTCGCGAAGATCTTCTGACAGCGTCTGTACCCGGAACGGACCGTGGCCGGCTTTTAAAAGCTGTTCGTCGACAGTCTTCGCGCCGACGCAAGGGTAGTCTTTCGATTTTTTCCCGCAGTTTTTATCCAGCGCTTTGACAAATGCGTTGACATCAACCGGCAGTTCGACAGCCGTTGGCAGTTTGTCATTTTTTAAAATAAAATCGAGATCCACGAAATGGCTAGGGCTGCTGAGTTTATCGAGCTCAGGGCTCACCGATTTCCAGACGATGTCCGGCACATTCGAAAGGTGGCCCAGCATATTCTCGCGCTTTTGCAAAAACGCTCCGAACTTCGCTGTCTCAGGATCTTTGCTATCGGCAAGGATACGAGTCGCCACGCGGGTGACCGCATCATGACCACGTTCGCCCCAGGCCATAGCCCGCGAGGAAATTCCTGACAGAGCCAGAGTCAGCGACAGCGTGAGAAGCGGAGCAGCATTTAGAGTCTTCAAAGAATTTCTCCCGTATCCGAAAGGCCCGAAGGCCCCGGAGATTTAGTGCAGAGTCGAAACAGTAAGGCCGTCGGCCAAAGCGTTTTCCAACACAGCGCGACCGATCTTGAGGCCGTCGAGTGCAGCCGACACGATACCGCCGGCAAAACCAGCGCCTTCACCAGCTGGGAAGAGTCCAGGGTGACTCGTCGATTGCAGAGTCGAATCGCGGAACATAACGATCGGAGCCGAAGTCTTTGTCTCCACGCCGGCAACGATTGCGTCTTCGGAAATAAATCCACGCATGCGTTTATTGTATTCATCGAGAGCGCCGCGCAGAGGATCGACGACGAATGACGGCAAAACCTGATCGAGGCGGGCAGGGGTGACGCCAGGCTTATAGCTCGACTTCATTTCACCCTTACTCAATTTGCCTTTGATGAAATCGCCGAGGCGCTGAGCGGGAGTGAAATAATTTCCACCTCCTGCTGCAAAAGCGCGACGCTCGATTTCAGCCTGAAAGTGCATACCGTCGAGAGGATGACCCTTGTAGAAATCCTCGCGCATGACGTTGACGACGACAGCCGCGTTAGCAAAACCGCTGTTACGCGCATGGTAACTCATGCCGTTGATCGCGAGATGACCTTCCTGAGCGTTGGTTGGCAGTAGATTTCCGCCGGGACACATACAGAAAGTCCAGACGCCGCGGCCGCCTGATTGCGCAGCAAGCTTATATTCCGCAGCAGGCAGAAGCGTGCACGTCCCGTATTGGATTTTGTTGATGAGGTCTTGTGGATGTTCAAATCGAGCGCCAATGGCGAAAGGCTTCGGCCCAATCGCGAGACCTTTGTCGTATAGAATTTGGTATGTTTCACGTGCGCTATGACCGATCGCCATGATGAGGTGATCCGTATCAAGCGTCGTTCCATCAGCCAAATGCACTTTGTAGCGTGCATTGGTGCCCTTTTCGAAATCGACAAAACGTTTCTTAAAGAGGAACTTCGTGCCGAGGCTCTCCAAATGGATCCTGGTACGACGGGCGATCTGCATGAGGTAATCGGTACCGATGTGAGGATGCGCTTCATAGAGGATGCTGTCAGGCGCTCCAAAGCGTACCCACTGGTCGAAGAGATAACGGATCAAAGGATGGTTACGGCCGCAGGTGAGTTTTCCGTCAGAGAATGTTCCCGCTCCACCTTCCCCGTAGCAGTAATTACTTTCGTTATCGAAAGCACTGGTACGCTGCAAACGGTGAACGGTACGCATGCGATCCTCAACCGCTTCGCCGCGCTCGATGATG
>SEDW01000030.1 GCA_004193325.1 Pseudomonadota bacterium
CCATTACTATCGGCGGCGGCGTTCACAGGACTTTTAACAGTCCAGACTCCGGCCTCTTTCTTTAAAACCCAATCCTTAGGCATCGCGCTGCTGTTATGCACGCTGATCTCTTCAATCTCCTCGACTTTAAAGTGATTGAGTTTGGCTTTTTCCTCGGTCGTCTTTTTCTCGATGACCGTCTCTTTCTCATCCCAGTAAGCCACGCCAGCTAGCACGGCAACGACGAGGAGAAGAAACAAAGGCGTCTTGTAGCCTTTCATGCACGTCTCCTTTGGAACCAATACACGCCACCAGCCCCGAAGAAGAGTAGGGGATAGATAAATGAGATAAAGAGGAGAAGAAACTGGCTCGATTGTGTGGTGAGATCCAGGCGACTTGCATCACTGTCTTTGACACGAATCGATAGGAAATCTTCATCCTGCAAAAGAAAATTCACCGCGTTGGTGAAGAGATCAAGATTTTCTCCCCGCTGGCCGCCGAGGTTAGCCGCGAGCTGCGAACTACCGCCGACAAAGATCCTAAGTTCTTTGGGAGCCTTTGGGGCGGAAGAGGGATCTTTAGGAGCCGGTGCATTGTCAGCGACTTTGTCTCCGCCGACCAGCCCAGTTGAGATCGCATAAATATTGAAGGAACCTGCTTCCACCTGACTCTCTTTTACCGAAGTCTTGATATCCGCTTCTGTGCGCACATCCTTGACTTTGATGATGACCGGATCTGTCTTGGCTAGAGTTACCGTCTTTAAATGCAGTTTGCTGTCGGGCAGGACTTCTAATGAGCGAGTGTTAGCCGTAACGATTGAGACGCTACCACGCTTGGCGAAATCAGCGGTGATTGGTGAAAACTGATCGAGTTCCGCGGCGATTGCATTGTTCTGACCGAGGATCTGTCCTCTGGGATCATCGGGACGAATGATCAGGAGATCATCGTTCAGCCTAATGCCGGCATCAGCCACCAAGGATTTAATATTCGGCAGATCGACGAGCGCGTCGACGAGGAACATCATCGGCTTGGCCTCTAACATTGCCTGTTCCAGGATCACTTTCTCTGCAGGAAGAAGATCGTAGCGAGGTCCGGCAACGATGAGAAGGTCCGCATCGTCCGGATACTTTCCTAGATCAAGTAACTTCGCCTGCTTGACAACGAAACGTTCGGCTTCCAATTCTGCTTTGGCAAGGCTGAGTCCAACCGGATCTTTGCTATTGATATCCGGCTCACCATGACCCGAGAGGAAATAAACTACGTGCTCCCGGTCTTTCATGATGCGGACCAAGGCATTGCTCATCTTTTCTTCGGAAAAGCTAGTGAGCCTTGACTCCTGCTTTCCAAGCTTAAAGAGAACAGTATCAGGAACTGTAATGCTTTCCGCCATAGCCCGGGTGGGATCGGTCTGAGGATCGATGTATTCCACTGCAAGAGGAGCCGCTGCATTTTTGTAGAGAGCAAGGAGCTTATTGAATTGGGCCTTTTTTGCCTCGTCCTGAAAGAAGGCAAGGACCTGCACTTTTTGATTGTTTGATTTGAGTTGATTGACGAGTTTGGTCGATTCCACGGTGAGAGTGTTTAAACCGTCTTTTGTCACATCGTAGGTTTTATTGAAACGATCGCGTTTGGTGACAAAACCAATCCCGAGGACGAGGGTCACCGCGAGGATCACACTCACGCCCTGGCTAAGGCCATGCTTTGCGCCTTTCCGGCGAAACATCCGGCTGATATTGCTAGCATCCAGAACAAGCCAGGCTAGAAGACTAATGCCAGCGATCACCCAAAGGGCGAGACCGATGATGGGTTGAGAGGAGTAGGCCTTGCTCGTTGCAATCGCCAGGACTGCCGAGAAGAAACTTATGAAAGGCAGAAAGAGTAATCCACTACGCATCGCTATTACCTCCAGCGCTTAGCATCGACTGCCACGTTAGTAAAGAAGAGGAAAAGACCGATGAAGGTCACGAAGTAGCCGATATCCGCGACCGAGATCAAACCAGCAAAAAAATTGTCGAGATGGGGAGTCGCAGCCAGATATCTCACAAATTCCTCGGTGGCTTCACCACTGGAGAGATTCGGTGCCACCCAGGCCAGGATCAAAAGAAGGAAGAGGCCAAAGGACGTGAAGAGGTAAGCGAGGAACTGATGGGTCACCATCGAGGAAATCCAAAGGCCAAAGGAAACCTGAGCACACATCAAAAGAAAAATTCCAAGATAGGATGTGAGTATGGGTCCGAGCTCAGGATTACCGAATTTGAAGAGAAAAAGCGGGTAGACGATGGAGGCGAGGAGGACGAGTCCCAACACGCCCGACGAGGCAAAGAATTTTCCAAGAACGATTTGGATATTGGTCACTGGAGCCGTCTGCAAAAGACGATCGACTTGTGTTTTACGTTCTTCCGCGAACGACGACATCGTGATAGCCGGTACGATGAAGAGCAGGATGAAGTGCAGGTTTTGAAAGATCGCCGTCAAAAGTTGAGAAAGCTTCGGCACCTCCCCACCGTTCTGCATGGTCTGGGCCTGAATATCGATAAAGGTCTGCGCAAAGGAGCGAAAAAAGATTCCCATGAGAAGCAGGAGAAAACAAAAAGTCACTGAGCCTTTGAAAGACACAAAGAAAGACTTGAGATCTCTATTGGCAATGGTCGCAATAGCACCCATTTGATTCGACTCCGTAAATTATCGAGTGATTTGAAAGAAAACATCTTCGAGTTTTTTCGATTTTCCAGCCAGCTCTCTAAGTCCAAAGCCCCGATCGAGGACCCGCCTCGCTACCAGATCCAGGATCTCGTCACCCTCTTTGGTCATGAAACTCACCAGCTGCTCGTCCTCTTTGAGAACGACACGACTTAAACTCGTGAAGTCATCGCGGAGCTCCTGAGCGAGTGCTGCTGCCCCCTGGCGAACGCGAACGTGGTACTCCCGGGCTCCATCAAGCTTTAGGATGAGCTCGTTGTGTGTGCCCTGTTCCACCACGCGACCCTTGTCGACGATGATCAGCTGGTCGCAGACGCTCTCGACTTCGGACAGGATGTGGGAGGAGAACAGAATGGTGTGATGACCCTTAAGCCCTCGAATCATTTCACGAATTTGTAGAATTTGATGGGGGTCAAGGCCCTCGGTAGGCTCGTCAAGGATCAGAACGTCTGGATCGTGAACGAGAGCCTGAGCGAGTCCAACGCGTTGACGATAGCCTTTAGAGAGGTGACCAATCAGACGTTTTTTATTGGAGCCAAGTTCGAGGCGTTCAATAAGATCGGCGACTCTCACGTTGAGTTTATCGCCGCGAAGTCCATGCAGTTTGCCTGCATAGTTCAAAAATTCGCCGACCTGCATCTCTTTATGCAAAGGGGGTTCGTCAGGCAAATAACCGATCTTCCGCTTCACTTCGATCGGATTTTCGGAGATTTCGAAGCCAGCGATCTTCGCTGTTCCCGCATCAGCCCCGATACAACCACAGAGAATGTCCATGGTCGTGGTCTTTCCAGCGCCGTTCGCTCCGAGAAAGCCGACGATTTGTCCTTTAGCCACTTTGAAACTGATGTCACTCAGAGCTGTTGTGTTACCAAAGCTCTTCTGCAAGCCAACGACTTCAATCATTGGGCAACTCCCCAAAAACGATCTATTGTCCAAATTTATCCACTGCCATGCATTTTAATGCTTGAGGCCTGCAAGTCAATATAAGGAAGGCCTCCAGCTGTTTTAGACCATGTCATGGCTGAGAAGACGCTGAGAACATGAGATCAGGCTCTGCACCTTATCTGAGTTGAGCCCAAAAAAATTTTTGGTATCAATGACTTCCCGAAGAATAGGAATCTTGCTAAGATCAAAAGCTGGAAGAACTCATCGAGGCAGAGTTAAGCATCGAGCAGTCTGGAGGTGCCGTAATGGCTACTTTAACCAAGGACATCTTGGTAGAAATGATCCGCGACAAAGTTGGATTCCCGGTAAAAGAAGCGAAAGAAATTCTCGAGATCATTCTTGAAGAGATAAAGCTCCGTCTCGAAGATGGCAAAGATGTGAAAATCTCGGGCTTCGGCAAGTGGACGGTGAAAGAAAAAAGATCTCGTCCAGGTCGTAATCCGCACACCGGGGAAAAGATCGAAATTTCCGCGCGTCGTGTTGTTACCTTCCACCCATCTGACAAGATGCGTGATCAAGTGAATAGAGAATACGCGGGCACTGAATCGGGTAAAGTCTACAAAGACGAAGACTGAACCGAAACCGTTGGAGATAGGGCGTCATCCTGCACGCCCCTATCCTTTCCCTCCTCAAGCTAAGCGCTTTCAAAACACCCTTGACCCTGCGATACTCCGCTGGGAAATCATGGGAATCACGTTTTGAAGGATCAGTATGCGCCTTTCCAAAATTTACACAAAAACAGGCGACCAGGGCGGCACTATGCTAGCCACCGGCGAAAAAATTTCAAAAACAGCTCTGCGTATTGAAGCCTACGGGACCGTGGATGAACTCAATTCCTGCGTGGGCCTATTGCGTGATCATATGCAAGCCGATCCAGGACTTTTGAAGTCTTGGATATTCACGAGCATTGCTAGGATTCAGAATGAGCTCTTCGATCTGGGCGGTGAACTTGCAACACCAAGTAGCGCTCTGAATTTGGCCAAACAGAAAGTAGTTGATCAGGGAGATATCAAGCAGCTCGAGCAAGAGATCGACAGCTGCAACGAATCCCTTCCTCCTCTCGCCAACTTTGTTCTTCCTGGTGGGCATCTTTGCAATTCCAGCGCTCACCTTGCTCGAACCGTGTGTCGCCGTGCAGAGCGCGAAGTCGTCCGTCTCAGAGCCGAAGAAAAAGACGTTCGAGTCGAAACACAAATCTATCTCAATCGTCTTAGCGACTGGCTCTTTGTAATCAGCCGCGCCTTGAGCAAGGAATTGAATGTCCCCGAGATCCTCTGGGACCAAAGAAAACCCAAGTCATAAATGAGTTTTTAATCGTGAAATTCATGCCAGAATGCAGTCTCAAAGCATTCTGGCAAGGATTGACTACAATTCAGGCCTGCATAGTAGTAAAATGAGACATACTTTTTCTTGAGAAGAATATGTCAAATTCGCCAGCAAAAGATCTGTGGAAGAAACTTGGCTTTGGGACTCTCGTGGTCCTCTTCTGGGCCTCGGCTTTTGCTATAACACTCCAGGATGCTATCGCTCCTTTACGGGCGAGCTATGCCATGATGCGAGGCGAAAACTTCTGGCTTCCCTCTCGAAATCTCGAAGAAAGTATCAGTCGGCAACGGCAAATCCAGGCTCACTATTTATCTTATGGAGTTTACATTCCGCTCGATGATATTGTCATAGGTGCGCATGACTCCAAAAGCACACAACCCCTGATGAAAAATCTCGAAGGTGTTTGTGGCCCTGGTAACACGGCTATCTGGGTTCCTGTGGCATTTCATTTCCCAATATTCGGAGAAAAGGTTTTCGAATGGTGCTTAGTGAGAACTTAGGTTTCGCCGACTCCCATCTGGACCAAGCATCAATTGTCTCGAATCCTAAGGCTGGCGCCGAAAGGATTGCGATCGATATCTCCGTGGGAGGTGACGAACAAACTGCGACAGACAGTTTTGTCGAAACTCTCATCCAGTCCTTTGTCAGCAAATATGGAACAAAGCCCATCGTTGCTGCTAAAGAGGATTTTTTCCTGCAGAGTGGAAAATTTTTTGCTGAAGATGATAACTATCATCAAAGAATCTACTATTTCCTGAATCACTTCGTATTCGAGCGCCCGCTAAATAACTTTAGCCGTACCACTCCCTTTCTCGAATATCTCGAGACGAACAAGGAAGAAGTGGCAATCGAAGGCTTCACGCATTCTCTATTCAAAATCCTCAAGGTCAAACCTGATCATATCCTTTTGAAAGACCTCTTCTCTGAGAAGAAAATCCGGGTCGACAAACAGGATCTGGAAATCTTTGAAGGCATCAATAAGAACGACGTGTTTCAAGGCATCCTGCTCCATCAGGGCGTCACTAACTTTTTAAGTCGCGGTTTAATTTTCCATCCGGCCCGATCTCACAAAATAATCTTAAACCTCTTGAAACAAGAGCGAAAAAACCAAAGATTTGGAAAAGACCAAATACTTTTCGCGTTGGCTCGACAACAGCTTAAGCACAGAAGATTAAAGCACGTTGATCCAAAACTTGTATATCAGGATAATCCCCTCCACACAGCGATCCTTTAAGCTCCAGCGTAATATTCCGATACTCCCATTGACCAAGTTTATAGGGTGGTGGGAGTTATGCTGAGGCAATTCCAGGAAATAGCTGTCAATCAGCTGAAAATCGATGCTAAAGCACTGCAGGAAGCGGAAGCGTTTTCGCGGCAGAAGGGTATCCTTCTGGTGCATGCGCTCATCCGTTTGAAGTTAGGCGATCCAGCCAAACTCCTTGCAGCATGGGCTCATTGCTTTCATGTACGCATTGCTGATCTCGATGCCATGGATATCCCGGCTGAGATTATCAAGCTCATACCGGAAGCTTTGGCCAAGCAAGCGCGAGCCATTCCAATCGACCGCGTGGGTAACAACATCATCGTGGCTGTTGAGAACCCTCACGACCTCAATACGGTCAACCTTCTTCAGCTCAAAACGGGCTTCTTGCTCAAGACCGTTCTATCCAGCGAAGAAAAGATCAACAATGCTCTGTCTCGCTACTACCCAGCGTCCCAGGTTATTGATGTAAATAAATTCGCTAAAACCACTGCGGTTCAGTCAAAGACCAGACCTCAGGAACATCGCCTTGTCATTGAAGAAGCCTCTCCTGGTGACGATGCACCGGCTCTAATCGATACTGTTATGCGCGCCTGTCTGTCGATGGGTGCTTCGGATATTCATGTCGAACCCTACGAAAGTTATATGCGCATTCGTTTGCGTATCGACGGTGTTTTGCAGGAAATCGCCCGACCACCCGCTCATATGAAAGCCGCGGTGGCTTCACGCTTTAAGGTCATGGCCGGTTTGAAAATCGAGGAAAAACGGCTTCCTCAGGATGGTAACATCAACGCCACGATCGAAAACAAACCGATCGACTTTCGTATCAACACCCTTCCCACCGTTCACGGTGAGAAGATCGTTCTTCGTATCCTCGATAAGTCGAGTCTTCAGGTCGACATGACTAAACTTGGCTTTGAGCAAAGCGATTTGAATCGCTTTAAAGATTCTATCCATAAGCCTTACGGGATGGTGCTTGTAACTGGACCAACGGGTTCTGGTAAAACAACGACACTTTATTCGGCGCTCGCCGATCTAAACCAGATTTCTGATAATATTATGACAGCGGAAGATCCGGTTGAATTTACGCTCGAAGGCGTGAACCAGGTTCACGTGAAACCTGAAATCGGATTGACCTTCGCCGATGCCCTCAAAGCTTTCCTTCGTCAGGATCCGGACATCGTCATGGTCGGTGAGATTCGAGACAAGGAAACCGGAGAAATCGCCATCAAGGCTGCTCTTACGGGTCACATGGTTTTGTCCACACTCCACACCAACAGTGCGGCCGATACCGTTGTTCGACTCCAAAACATGGGCCTTGAATCCTTCAACTTGATTTCGGCTCTTCAGTGCATCGTCGCTCAGCGACTGGCACGCCGTATCTGTGTCAAATGCCGTGAACCTGATCCATCGCTCAAACCCGAATACCTGGTGAGCCTTGGTGTGCCGCCTGACGTTGCTGCGAAGTCCACTGCCTATAAAGGTCGAGGCTGCGACCATTGCAACAAGAGTGGATACAAAGGCCGAACTGCGATTCATGAAGTAATGGTTATCAACGATGACCTTCGCGAAGCCATCATGAAGGGCGCTCCGGCAATGACCCTCAAAAAGATTGCCATGGCCAGCGGGATGCGGACTCTTAGACAAAATGCTCTTTTGAAGATGCTCAAAGGCGAGACTGATGCCTTGGAAGTCGTAGCGAACACTGCGGCTGATGATGACAACTCTGATAGCTCGGCGGCTTAATTATGGAATATTCGATGCCCCAACTCCTTAAAGCCCTGGTTCAGCAGGGAGGGAGTGACTTGCACATCACGGCCGGATCACCGCCTCGAATCAGAGTCGACGGTCAGATTGTGCCCTTGAATCTGCCGGCAATGGCTCCGCAGAAGACTCTCGACCTTTGTTACAGCGTCTTGACCGAAGCGCAGAAAAAGCAATTCGAACAGAAGAAGGAACTCGATCTTTCGTTTTCCATTCCTAGTATTTCCCGCTTTCGTGCCAACATTTACTTTCAGCAGGGCAACGTATCAGGAGCCTTTCGAGTGGTCTCGCACCGCGTGCTCACGCTCGATGAACTCGGTAGCCCGCCCATTCTCAAAAAACTCAGCGCCCTGCCTCGAGGACTCGTCCTTGTTACCGGTCCTACCGGTTCCGGTAAATCGACAACGCTGGCTGCGATGGTCAATCATGTTAACGAAACGCGTTACGATCACATCGTGACCATCGAAGACCCGATCGAATATGTCCACACGCACAAGAACTGCATTATCAACCAACGCGAGTTGGGCGACGATACCTCGAACTTCCCTGCAGCCCTTAAGTCTGTTCTCCGTCAGGATCCCGACGTGATTCTCATCGGAGAGATGCGAGATCCGGAAACGATCTCTGCAGCGTTGACTATCGCCGAAACTGGTCACTTGGTTTTCGGCACGCTCCATACCAACGGCGCAATTTCGAGTATCAACCGTATTGTCGACTCCTTTCCGCCCCATCAGCAATCGCAGATCCGCACACAGCTCTCGATGAGCCTTGAAGCCGTTCTCTCGCAAACTCTTCTTCCAAGGCAGGAGGGTGGGCGAGTGATGGCTATGGAAATCCTGATCATCAACAGCGCGGTAAAAGCTCTGATTCAGGAAGGTAAAGTGCAGCAGATTTATTCAACCATGCAGACCGGACAATCCGGTAGCGGCATGCAGACGATGAATCAGGCGCTCTACACGCTCGTGAATCGCCGCGTTATTGCCAAAGAACTGGCCATTGCGAAGAGTCCGAATCCGGACGAATTGCTTGAAATGTTCATCGACAACAAAGCCAAAGGCACTGGCAAGAGATGATAGGATAAGATATGGGAAAGTTTCAGTACCGTGTTAAAAACCGTGCCGGCAAAATCCTGAACGGCGAAATATCGGCTGCCGATAAAAACGCCGCAAAGGTTGCACTGGCAAATAAAGGCCTAAAAGTTGTGCGCCTCGTTACAGCCGAGGACACAAACACAGGTACGGCTGACTCGAATTTTATCACTAGAATCTTCTACCGCGACAAAAGCGGAAACATGCAGATCCGCCTTGGATCGCAGCTACCAACCACCAAAGAACTTGCGCTTTTCACCAAACAATTCTCACTCATGATCGAGAACGGCATTCCCATGCTGCAATCTCTCCAGATGCTTGCGGACCAGCAGCGTAAAGTGGATTTTGCCGAGACTATTGAAAAGGTGAACAGGGCTATCGAAAGCGGATCGACACTGACCGATGCACTCGAGGCCTATCCCTTGATCTTTGACCAGCTGTTCGTGGCCATGACCCGTGCGGGTGAAGCTTCGGGTCGTCTCGACGTTATTTTAAAACAGCTTGTAACCTACATTGAAAAAGCAGCCAAATTAAAGGCTCAGGTCAAGTCGGCGATGGCTTATCCGGTCATCATCGTGATCGTCGCGATCGGTGTCGTGACCCTTCTCCTGGTCTTTGTTGTACCGACCTTTGCCAAACAGTTTACCGACAGTGGCCAGGAACTTCCGGCTATTACCGCGATGGTCATTGATATGTCGAACCTTCTGGTCAATCGCTGGATGGAAATCATCGGGGGCGGAATCGTATCCTTTTTCGCAATCCGTTGGTGGGCGAAAACTCCGGCCGGCAAATCAACGATCGACACTTACATCCTCAAGGCCCCTATTCTCGGTGATGTTATGACCAAGATCGCGGTTGGCCGCTTCTGCTCGACGATGTCGACCATGATGAGCTCTGGCGTCGCGATTTTGGAAGCCCTCAATATTTGTGCCGCATCATCGGGCAACACCCGCATCGAGGAATTCGTTCTCAACGTGCGTGACGAAATTTCAAAAGGGTCAACTTTTTCCGAACCACTCTCTCAGGGAACACTTTTCCCGAAGATGGTTATTTCGATGGTTGCAGTTGGAGAATCCACCGGTACTCTCGATGAGACTTTGAGAAAAGTAACCGACATTTACGATCAGGAAGTGGATAACGCTATTGCCGCGATGATGTCGATGATTGAACCGCTCATGATCGTGGTCATTGGTGGTATCGTGGGATTCATCGTAATCGCGATGTACCTGCCGATCTTCTCTCTCGCAGGTACGCTCGGCTAAAAGGAAGAAGAGAAGCCTAGACGGCTTCTTTGTTCCACTTGTTCAGACATTCTGGACAGCTGTAACTGTAGCTGTCCCCCTTAGCAGAACTTACATCCGGCCCCTGGTGAGAACACCGGGGGCATTTTTCTTTGCGGTGATTATAAGAACAGAGGGAGTTCCGGCAGCGAATGTCTCCACCAGCCAGTTCTTTGGTTGGACCCTGACAGGTCGGGCAACGATCTCTTCCACGGCGCTCTTGATCCATCGTTCGACATCCTCCGAAGGCAGCTCCCTTCAGTTAGACGAAAACCGAATCCGTCTCGCTGAAGGCCTTCATATGATACCAGAGCGGAATGATCTGACGCAAAAGAACCGAAGCCTGCTCGACAGACAATTGAGTGGCCGCATCGCTCTTGGCTTTGTTTGGATCGGTGTGCACTTCGAGGAAGTAGCCATCCAGATAGCCCGTTCCCGTGGCCGCACGGGCTAGTACCGGAGCAAAGTTTCTGAGACCGCCGGAAATCTCGCCGCTCGATCCACCGGCTGCAGGGAGCTGCAGGCTGTGGGTGATATCGAAGATCACCGGTGCATTGAGATCGCTCATAACTTTCAAGCCCCGCATATCGACAACCAGGTTGCCGTAGCCGAAGGTCACGCCACGCTCTGTCAGAGCAAAGTTTGGATCAAAACCTTTCTCTTTAGAAGCTGCAACCATCTTACTAATAATGTGCTGAGCGTTCTCAGGCGCAAGGAACTGACCCTTTTTGACGTTCACGGCGCGTCCGGTATGAGCAGCCGCGACAAGAAGGTCGGTTTGCCGGCAGAGAAAAGCCGGTATTTGCAAGACGTCGATCACTTCCGCCGCTTCTGCGATTTGAACGGTCTCGTGAACATCGGTCAAGACAGGAAGTCCTGGATATTTTGACTTGATAGCGTCAAACCATTTTAGAGTTTGAGTCAAACCCGGGCCACGGTAACTCCCGATCGAGGTGCGATTGGCTTTATCGAAGCTCGCTTTAAAGATGAGGTCGAATTTAAGTTCCTGGCTCAAGGCATAGAGAGGCGCGACAACGGCCTCTAAAAGTTCCAAAGACTCGGCCATACATGGACCAGCAATCAAGGTTGGTCGATTCGGCTTACGTACGAATGAAAAGGCCATGGCCTAGTTTCCTCTCTTGGAAATGGCTATTGGATCAATTTTTTTCTCTTTGGGACTAGGTATCCAGTCCCATTATTTGATAGCCTAGAAAAGTTGGCTTGAGCTAGTCAAAGTCTTTCGACAGTTTGAAAATAGCTGTCTAAGAAAGTATTGACAACATCTGCAGGCTGCTTTAATTACTAGTCTCCCTTTCGGGAAAGTGGCTTCTTAGCTCAGTCGGTAGAGCAGTGGATTGAAAATCCACGTGTCCCCAGTTC
Organism: Pseudomonadota bacterium; assembly: GCA_004193325.1. Classification (GTDB taxonomy): domain Bacteria; phylum Bdellovibrionota_B; class Oligoflexia; order Oligoflexales; family Oligoflexaceae; genus Oligoflexus. The sequence continues at coordinate 11,724 of SEDW01000030.1, forward strand.
GATTCTGGGAGAAGCCACCATCAGTTTCTTTCGGTGGTGAATATGGATATTTTGCTCACAACCGTACATACGCTAGCTGCTCTGTTTTTAATCATTGTGATTATTATTCAGGGTGGTAATTCCGGTGGTGTTGGCGCTGCTTTTGGCGGTGGTAACTCAACAGGTCTCTTCGGAGCATCTGGAGCTACTTCGTTCCTTGGCAAAGTCACTTACGGAATGGCCGGCATTTTCATGCTCTCAAGTATTGTTCTCTCTGTTCGTACAGGCACATCGGGTAACACCGGATTGTCGAAACGTCTTGAGCAACAAGCTGGTGAAGTGAAAACAGATTCAGCAAAACCTGCTGAGACGACGCCTGCAGCGCCTGTGGAAGCTAAACCCGAAGCTAAATAATATCCCTTCTATTGCTCAGGTGGTGGAATTGGTAGACACGCATGTTTGAGGGGCATGTGCCGTAAGGTGTGCGGGTTCGAGTCCCGCCCTGAGCACCATTCGTCTACTACAAATGATCAAACCCAGATGCTGCAAAGCCTCTGGGTTTTTCTTTGGTCAAAAACCTGCACTCTCAGTCCTTGGGATATCGAAGTCGAATCTGTTCCAAAGTTTCATGGAGCACCGATTCATCGTGGGGCAAAACCGAGTCCATCGCCGCAGCTAACCTTTCGTCACGAGTCTCTGCCAAGGCGATAAGCGCATTCCGCCGAAGACCAGACCGCTTGGCGCGAGTGGCCGGGGTGCCTCCAAACATCTGCACATAATCGTCTTGCGACATGCACGCGATAGGAAAGGGATCCTGTTCGGCTGCCTTAAGGATCACATCCTCTTTGGAAATTTCGTGAGTCCGATTGTAGGGACAGGCAAGCTGACAAAGATCGCAGCCAAAGAGATAGGTCTTCACCCAAGGCCAGTACTCAAAGGGTATGACGCCTCGATGTTCGATGGTCCAGTAAGCAAGACACTTTCGAGCATCCAACCGATACGCTTCATCAAGCGCACCAGTTGGGCAGTAGACTTGGCAGCGTTTACAGCTGCCGCAGCCGCCGACCTCAGATCTTTGCGTTGGGTCCACAGGAATTTTCTGATCAGCTTCCATGATGACCTGATCGATCAGGATCTCTGAAAGGAGAAACATACTGCCTTGCTCGGGATGAATAAAAAGTGTGTTTTTGCCGATAAATCCTCGGCTGGTTCTTGAAGCGAGAGCTCGCTCGAGAATAGGGGCGCTATCCACCATGACCCGGCAGTTCAAACCTGGGACTTCAGCCTTAAGCTCATCGATGATGAGTTCGCCGCGCTTTTTGAGGCTTTTGTGGTAATCCTTGAGCCGCGCATATTGAGCAATCCGGGCTCTGCCCTTGAGGGCCTCGTTGAGTTTGTCGCCCTGATAGTAGTTGAAACCGATAATAAGAGCTTGTTTCGCTCCGTCCAAAAGCAGTGCGGGATTCTCGCGTTTATCCAAATAGTTTTTCATGAACTCCATCTCAGCGTTATAGCCGAGATCGAGCCAGTCTTTAAAAAGCGCAAAGCTTGGTTCCGGACCGAGATCGACCAGACCCAGATACTCCAGATTGTGCTTTTTGAAGATTGCCGAAATCTTCTGATGCGATAACAGAAATGACTCCTCTTACCTTTGACGTGCTATCGCCGTCTTCATATCAGAAAAACTTGCAGACTGCCCCCACCAAAGCTTCTGGGAGAGAAGGGCCTGATGAATTAGCATAGGAATGCCGTCTTGACATGGAATCCCGCGCTTTTCTGATTCAGAAAGCAAGATCGAAGGGCTGCCATAGACAAGATCGACGAAGGCGCCTTTCAAAAGGGCAAGACTTGGGATGAAGCGAGCTAAATCATCACCCCTGAGTGGAGCGCTGCTGCATTGAATGAGAAGAGCATTTGGATGATCTTGGATGGTCGACTGAAGAGTTTCATTATCGAAGGCTCGAAAGTTTACGTCGGCAAACACCCGGCTTTCCTCAAGGCTAACGGCGGATCGTTTCAAGACAAAGACGGGTAGCATCGGCAAATCCCGCTTAACTTTGGCGAGCAACGCCTTGGCAGCTCCGCCATAGCCCAAGAGAATGACCGCCGAGAAATCCGCAAATGTCCGGTCTATTTCCAAAAGACCTGCAGCAAAGCCATCAGCGTCGGTGCTCGTTGCTTCCCACTGATTCCCTTTGAGAAAGAGTGTATTCACCGTGGATAGAGGCTCTGAAGAACCGCCGGTTATGACGTTCGCGATACTTTCCTTGTAAGGAACGGTAACGTTGAAGCCGTAGCAATTGCCTTTCAGCATCGTTTCAAAGAATGAGGGAGGAGGCGCTTCGGCCAGATCAAAGGCAAGGTATACCGAATCAATCCCGAGGATTTCTGCGGAGCTATTGTGAATGAGTGGGGACAGGGAGTGGGCTATACCTTTGCCGATAAGCCCCCCAAAGCGAGTCGATCCACTAATCGAGAAAGCCTTCTTCATTTTCACCGCCGCCTTTCCATTCGCCCGTAGCGTCTTGCCAAAATCGTGAATGCCAAACCTGGGCTTTTCTAAATGCTTCATAGAAACAAATGCTTAGAGTTAAATTTGCCTAGATCGGCCCGCAATCTTTGCAGCCCGATTCCACATGCTATAATAGTCCTGCGCAAAGGCCGTTGACTACGGCTCCCTTGGCGATTGCGCGAGCACCAAGGGGATGTTAGAAAATCGGTGTG
>SEDW01000469.1 GCA_004193325.1 Pseudomonadota bacterium
ACCCGAAGGTGGTGCGCCAACCAGCAATGGAGGCAGCCAACCACGGTAGGATCAGTGACTGGGGTGAAGTCGTAACAAGGTAGCCGTAGGGGAACCTGCGGCTGGATCACCTCCTTTCTAAGGATGCATCTAGCAGATCGGCTTGCCGATCTCGTGACGCTACTTGGCAGAGACCAGTCATGGTCTCAAATGCGGCCAGGCCGTCCTCATATCTCTTCAGAAAACAGAGCTGGAGCGGGTTCACCACCTGAACCCCTGCGCCTTCCTCGGGTCTTGCGACCCTCGGCGCTGCGCCTTCGGATCATCCGCAGGATGATCCGATCCGGGCGGAGCCCGGACCGGCTTGCGGGTCGGTAGCTCAGGTGGTTAGAGCGCACGCCTGATAAGCGTGAGGTCGGAGGTTCAAGTCCTCCTCGACCCACCAAGACTTCCGCAAGGAAACGACGGGGCCTTAGCTCAGCTGGGAGAGCATCTGCTTTGCAAGCAGAGGGTCATCGGTTCGATCCCGATAGGCTCCACCACTATCCCGATTAGACCATCAGGCACATTTGCGAATGTATCTGATCGTCCAATCGGACGAATTGACATCGTTTAGAGAGAAACAACATCAGTATCGCTGGTTGTCCCGAGTATGGGATGACCTGGGGTTCGACCCCAAGGGCGATATTGTTCCAAGTCTAGTACACTAACCAGCCGGACAGCCTTCGGGATGCTCCGGCGGTGGGAAAGTATACAGCTTTTGACACGGGAAAGATGGGCCTTCGACTGCGCGAGCAGTCGGGAGCCTTGCTCTTTCCGGATCAAATCAAGCGCGAAAAGGGCGTTTGGTGGATGCCTAGGCAGTAAGAGGCGATGAAGGACGTGATACCCTGCGTTAAGCCATGGGGAGCCGGGAATAGGCTTTGATCCATGGATGTCCGAATGGGGAAACCCACCTGACAGTTCGTTATAATTACCTCGGTAGCTTATAATGGACTGAAACAGGTACTTTTACCCTGAATACATAGGGGTTTAAGAGCAAACCCGGGGAACTGAAACATCTAAGTACCCGGAGGAAAGGAAATCAAGAGAGACTCCGCTAGTAGTGGCGAGCGAACGCGGACCAGCCGATCTTCGGAAAGTGACTGGAATGCGCTGGAAAGCGCAGCGATACAGGGTGACAGCCCCGTACAGGAAGCTCAAGAAGACATATCAAGTAGGGCGGGACACGTGAAATCCTGTCTGAAGATCGGGGGACCACCCCCGAAGGCTAAGTACTCCTTACTGACCGATAGCGAACCAGTACCGTGAGGGAAAGGTGAAAAGCACCCCGACGAGGGGAGTGAAACAGTACCTGAAACCGGACGCCTACAAGCAGTCGGAGGGACCATGAGTCCTGACGGCGTACCTTTTGTATAATGGGTCAACGACTTGGTCTCACAAGCAAGCTTAAGCCGTTAGGTGTAGGCGCAGCGAAAGCGAGTCTTAAATGGGCGATTGAGTTTGTGGGATCAGACCCGAAACCAGGTGATCTAGCCATGTGCAGGATGAAGGTACGGTAACACGTACTGGAGGTCCGAACCAACACCCGTTGAAAAGGGTCTGGATGACGTGTGGCTAGGGGTGAAAGGCCAATCAAACCTGGAGATAGCTGGTTCTCCGCGAAAGCTATTTAGGTAGCGCCTCGGACGAATACCATCGGGGGTAGAGCACTACATGGATGATGGGGGCCCACAGCCTTACTGAGTCTAAGCAAACTCCGAATACCGATGAGTACTATCCGGGAGACACACAGTGGGTGCTAACGTCCATTGTGAAGAGGGAAACAACCCTGACCTGCAGCTAAGGCCCCTAATTCGTGGCTAAGTGGGAAAGCATGTGGGACGGCCAAAACAACCAGGATGTTGGCTTAGAAGCAGCCATCATTTAAAGATAGCGTAACAGCTCACTGGTCTAGATAAGCTGTCCTGCGGCGAAGATGTAACGGGGCTCAAGCCACGAGCCGAAGCTCAGGATGCACAGCGATGTGCGTGGTAGCGGAGCGTTCTGTGATATAGCTCATCATGTCTTATTCGTCGCAAGACGAAGACGGACATGGAGAGCTTTCTGTGAAGCCGGGCTGTAAGGCATCCGGTGGAGAGATCAGAAGCGAGAATGTTGACATGAGTAGCGACAAACAGGGTGAGAAACCCTGTCGCCGAAAGTCCAAGGGTTCCTGCTTAAAGCTAATCTGAGCAGGGTAAGCCGGCCCCTAAGGCGAGGCCGAAAGGCGTAGTCGATGGGAACCAGGTTAATATTCCTGGGCCAGTGGGATGTGACGGATCGCAGATGTAGTTTGCCCTTATCGGATTGGGTGGGCTGCTGAGCGGTTCCAGGAAATAGCCCCACATCAGACCGTACCCTAAACCGACACAGGTGGACTGGTAGAGTATACCAAGGCGCTTGAGAGAACCACGTTAAAGGAACTCGGCAAAATGCCTCCGTAAGTTCGCGAGAAGGAGGCCCCATATGCAGGCAACTGTGTGTGGGGGGCACAAACTAGGGGGTGGCGACTGTTTACTTAAAACACAGGGCTGTGCGAAGCCGTAAGGCGACGTATACAGTCTGACGCCTGCCCGGTGCTGGAAGATTAAGAGGAGGGGTGCAAGCTCTGAATTGAAGTCCCAGTAAACGGCGGCCGTAACTATAACGGTCCTAAGGTAGCGAAATTCCTTGTCGGGTAAGTTCCGACCTGCACGAATGGCGTAACGATCTCCCCGCTGTCTCTAACGTGGACTCAGCGAAATTGAACTGTCTGTCAAGATGCAGACTACCCGCGGTTAGACGGAAAGACCCCATGAACCTTTACTCCAGCTTTGCACTGGTATCAGGATTGTGATGTGCAGGATAGGTGGTAGGCATTGAAACGGGGACGCCAGTCTTCGTGGAGCCTCCCTTGAGATACCACCCTTCGCCATCTTGATATCTAACCGCGGCCCGTTATCCGGGTCCGGGACCCTGCATGGTGGGGAGTTTGACTGGGGCGGTCGCCTCCCAAATTGTAACGGAGGCGCGCGATGGTTGGCTCAGACCGGTCGGAAATCGGTCGTTGAGTGCAATGGCAGAAGCCAGCCTGACTGCAAGACTGACAAGTCGAGCAGAGACGAAAGTCGGTCATAGTGATCCGGTGGTCCCAAGTGGGAGGGCCATCGCTCAACGGATAAAAGGTACTCTGGGGATAACAGGCTGATGATGCCCAAGAGTCCATATCGACGGCATCGTTTGGCACCTCGATGTCGGCTCATCTCATCCTGGGGCTGGAGCAGGTCCCAAGGGTATGGCTGTTCGCCA
>SEDW01000470.1 GCA_004193325.1 Pseudomonadota bacterium
TCGGTATCGGTCGAACTCGTGAATACCGTTATCGAACGGATGACGAAAATGGGTTTGATTGAAAAGGATGGGGAGCGTTTGACTCCGATCGATCGGCTGGTTCTGACCAACAATCATTCGGATTTGGCTTTGCTCCACACGGCGCTGCAGGAGCGGGCCAAGTTTAAAAATGCCATCGAGCCGGGAGAAAACCTGCGTTATTCGTTCTCCGGCACGACGTCACTCAAAAACTTCGAGTCGTTCAAAATCGGACTTCGTGAGCTTGTGGGTTCGCAATTGAAGAGCATGCATTCGGAAGAAACGGAAGAGACTCTAGTTGGATTTTGTTACGACATCTTTCTTATTTGAAATCTCAAGACAGCGTGCGATCCCCTTTTCCTTCGTATATCCCCCAATAAATTTATGTCCCTCGATGTCGGCCAGGAATTGGACGGCATAGAAGCACTGCATCTTGGTGTTGGGGTGAAGATATTCCCAGAATTTATGTCCCATCGGATCATCACAGAAGACCTGCGCCCCATAAAAATCTCCGCTTAGGGAGCCTACAAAACAAGGTTCTTTGAGATTGTTAAAGCCATAGGCTTTGGGGTCCTCGTACGTCGCGCGGTTGATGTCATAGGCATTGTAGACGGCGAGGTTCAGGTTTTTATGTTTGCTCTTCAGACTGTCGAGCATGAGGAGCAGGCTCTCGTTATGCAGTTTGGTCGCGAGAAAGAGCGTTTCGTCAGAAGCGGTGGCGCCGCCTTTGGGGTTTCTCAAGATGCCGCCGAGCTCGGGCATGGTTCCTACGGCAAATCGCTCGAAGCCCTTCTCCATAATGAGCTCGATTTGAGCCTTAATCTCCCCAATATTCTTCGTCACGCCTTTCTTCAGGAGTTCAACCTTGGGCGTTTTGTCGGCGTTTTGATATTCGTAGCCATTGCGCAAATAATTATTAGGCCCGATCCAGATGGCGATCAGGGTCTTCGCTTTATCGAGCTCTGAAAGGCGACTCTCACTCTTTTCCACCTGTTTGGGGAAGGGTGTGACCACCAGATTCTCCGGGAATTTTCCCGCGCGCGTGGCAGCTCCGCCGACCGCGTAGTTATCCATTGTCCAGTTCAGGGCGTTCGAAACATAATCAGCCCAGACCGGACCGTTGGAGAAACGGCCTTTGTAGTAGATCTCGTGTGGGAGGACGAACTGGAAAGTATTACGACTTAGATTGCCTGGATCTGAGAGGGAGTCGCCGTAAACGACCAGATGTTCGATGCCCGCAATTTTAGGCTCAGAAACGACTCCGGAGAGCCATTTTTCCTGGTCCTTCGGGACGATATTTTCCACTTGAGGCCCGCTGTAGGCGCAGCCTGTGAGCAGGGCGGGGATGAAGAACTTGGAAAATGTTCTCGACATGAAGGGATCCTCTCGGGGCTGGCCTAGGGTTTGTCTAACGATATCATGGGTATTCGGGACAGGCGAAAGGTTTGTGAAGGACGAGGTCTAGTCGGTTTTTGCTCCATGGCATGTAGGAATGGCTTGAAATGGCTTTTGGCAAATTTCTGGTTTTTCTAGAGCAAAAGCTGTATTAGCTTAGATCTGCTAGATCCGCCCTTAAAGCGGTTTGTTAGTTGCTTCCGAGAGGAAGTTACACAGTACGAACAAAGGAAAATTTCATGGGTGAGCAAGAAGCATTAGCCACAATCAAGAACGACATCGAGCAAAACTCTGTATTCCTCTACATGAAGGGTACACCGGATGCTCCTATGTGCGGTTTCTCGGCACAGGTTATTCAAATCCTCAAGAGCCTCAACGTTAAGTTCGGCTCGCGCAATGTTCTCGAAGACTGGGACATCCGCGAAGGCGTTAAGAAGTTCACGAACTGGCCAACAGTTCCTCAACTCTACGTCAAAGGCAAGTTTCTCGGCGGTAGCGACATCGTCAGCGACATGCACCGTAAGGGTCAATTGGTCGAAGTATTCGAAGGTCTATAATATTAAGGTAGCGTGATGACTATTCGCAGCGAAGACTTTACGAAAGTGGTTCATGCCGGGGTCGAGCCAGATCCTCGCACGGGCGCGATCATGACTCCGATTTTTCAGACGTCAACCTATGTTCAGTCGGCTCCGAACGAGCACAAGGGCTGGGACTACTCCCGTGCCGGTAACCCGACACGTGATGCTCTTGAAGTAGCCTTTGCGGCTCTTGAAGGCGCCAAGTATGGTCTGGCGTTCTCCTCTGGTTTGGCTGCCGAGCAGGCGATCATTCAGATTTTGAATCCAGGTGATCATGTTCTGGTTTGTGATGATGTCTACGGCGGCACAGGCCGTTTGTTCCGTCGTCTCTTTGCCAAGTATGGTCTTGAGTTTGAATTCATCGACATGACCCGTATCGAAAACATTGCGAAGGCGATCAAGCCTTCGACGCGTATGATCTGGGTTGAGACGCCGACGAATCCACTTCTTAAAGTCATCGATATCGCAGCAACGGCAAAGCTTGCAAAACAAGCTAAGGCGTTGCTCGTCGTCGACAACACTTTCGCTTCGCCGATCTATCAGTCTCCGCTTGAGCTTGGCGCCGACATCATCATGCACTCGACCACGAAGTATATCGGCGGTCACTCCGATATCATCGGTGGTGCGGTGATGATGAATGACGACAAGATTCACGAAGAGATCAAGTTCGTGCAGTTTGCGGCGGGTGCGGTTCCTGGTCCTTTCGAGGCGTTTCTCTTGCTTCGTAGTATCAAGACCTTGGCTGTTCGTATGCAAAAGCACTCGGAGAACGCGATGGAAGTCGCCAAGTTTCTGAGTCAGCATAAGAAGGTCGAAAACGTTTTCTTTCCAGGTTTGCCATCGCATCCACAGCATGAGCTAGCGAAAAAGCAAATGCGCGGCTTCTCGGGCATGGTGTCGTTCAATCTGAAGGGCAGCTACGAGCAGGTCGTCACGACTTTGCAGGCGATGAAAGTCTTTTCCCTGGCTGAAAGCCTCGGCGGCGTCGAGTCGCTGGTGAATCATCCCGAGAAGATGACTCATGCTTCTGTTCCGGAAGCGATGCGTAAGCATTTGGGAATCGGTCCGAATTTGATTCGTCTGTCCTGCGGTATCGAGGGGACGAAGGATATTATTGCGGATCTTGAGCAAGCTTTAAATTAAGAGTTTGAGATAAATAAAGAGGCGAAGAGGACCAAAGTCTTCTTCGCCTTTTTCTTATTCTCAGAAGGCTTCATGTGAAGCGTTTGATCTGCTCTTTAACATTGGCGAGAGTGTCGTCCGGAATACCGGCTTCCTGAGCCATGGCAAGGAATTCGCCAGGATTTGCCATAATCAGGGTTGCTTTGAGCTGCGGTAGCCAACTCCTGGAGTTTTGCAGGATCGAGGTTCATTTCCTGAAGCATGGTTGCTACGTCGTTCATAAGAATTCCTTTTCAGGTCTGGCGTCGATATTTTAAGTCATAGTTGGCGGTCCGTTCACGTAAAAAAGGACGGCCTCGCCATGGTTACTCACAATAAAATAAAACCGTCTGCGACACAAACAGATCGAAGAAATATTCACAGGAAAAGTCGGGAGGCGGGTCGGAAACCCTGTCTGGAAGAGCTTCGGGGCCTGGGGATGAGAAAGTGTGCGCTGCTTTGGCGGCATGTGGAAAGGAATGTTCAGGGCTTGCAGCAGGGTAGAGGAGGGAATCCGGCTTTCGAGGACTGGTAACATTGGAATTGCGGTGATAGAAAAATGGATGAACTTTGTAAAACGAAAGGATCCATGATGCAGAAGTTGATCTCGCGCTGTGTGCTCGCGGCGACAGTTGGTTTGTCCTTGATTCAAGTAGGATGTGTGACGCGCGGACAGGACTTCTCCTCCGACATCACATGGGTTCAAAAAGGCAAAACATCACAACCCGATGTTGAAAAATACCTAGGCGCCCCGACGTCAGTCGGCAACAGCGGTGGGACCCCGACCTGGACATACGGTTACTATGATTACCGGATATTTGGCGATAGCAAGACAAAGGAGCTCAAGTTTTATTGGGGATCTGATACGAAAGTTCAGGATTTCTCGTTTAACAGTTCGTTCCCTGAAGATCGTCGTCGTTTGATCATGAAGCCGGTGGCTAAGTAATTGGTCCCCGCGAAGCGAGAGTAACTGGTCCCCGCGAAGCGTGAGTACTGCCGCCTTCCGATCCGCTTTACGGCGGGGGGTTTGTTGGTTGGGGCGTTAGCTAGTGGAGGCTTTGGTTTTTCCAGCGGGCCTATTTTTTAAAGGTTCTTTTTCTATTTCTTGCCAGTTCTGGCTTTGTTATTCATTTGAATCTAATTCAATCCAATCCAACCAATTCCACGATAAATCAAACTCTGTTCAGCTCCGCAGAGGACAACTGTCGTTTATAAATAAAAAAACCGCTGGAAAATTCAAAGCGTTAGACAGCTAACAATAAAAAAAGACAATTAGCAGTAAAGCGGATCGGAAGGCGGCAGCCTTGCCCAAAGGGGGTGTTGGGGGGTATTGGTACCCCCTGACCGGAGTTTGAGGCAGCGCCTCAAGAGCCCCCGCGGAGGGTACTCACTGCTTTTTGCATAACGCTTTAAATCGCTAAAACATCGAAATATTCCACAGGCCTCTGCTGTGGAATCTATCTACTTTTAGGTTACTTTTAGTGAGTGTAAGCGACTGTGGGCATAATTTGCCGGCCATCTTAATCTCCACTGGCTTTCTGCTATAATAAAAGAAAAACCGTCGGGGAAGATGATGAACTTTAAGCTCAAACTTGCGATAGCGGCGAGTCTC
>SEDW01000031.1 GCA_004193325.1 Pseudomonadota bacterium
CAGTAGAGTCTTTCTTCACTCCGATCCATCTGAGCGAAGTTTCTATAGGCAGTGATAAATCGTCGAGTCGAATCGGAATCGTCAAGGAAAGGGTCAAATTCAAAAGCATTGACCGGTTCCTGATAGCTCTTGGCAACGATAGGGCGGCGGCGCATGCCACTGGTTGCCTCCGAGTAGACTTCGGCCATGGCCATGGTGTCTTCGCCAACCATGATGCGATTGATCTCGCAGGCAGCCTCAAGGCGTTGACCTAAGTTGACCGCTGTGCCGATGATAGTGAAGTCATGGCGATCCTCGTTGCCCAGATCGCCCATGTAAACGCGCCCCGTATTGATTCCGATGCGCATGGGCAAAACACTGCCAGCGAAATCCTTCCCAGCGGAAAGCGTTACTTCAATCTGAGCATGATGGATGGCGACGCCACAGGCCAATGCCCGGTCGGCGTGAGTTCCAAAAATATCGGAAATGTCGTTGGCGGTAAAGTAAGCGAGAAGCCCGTCGCCGAGGGTGCGGTCAACTGTTCCTCCGTGGGCCTGAACGATGCGTGTGATGCGATCGAACATGGTTTTGAGATCGCGAAATGCATCGGCCGGAGTTCTCGAAAGGGAGGCCGAGGAGAATCCAATGATATCCAAGAAGAGTACTGTAACGACCTCTTCCCGCGGCGCAAGTGGCTCATGAATCTGGATCAGTGGGTGATTTTTCTCGCGCTCGTCCAGAAGCTTTAAAAACAGCTTGGCAATCGGAGTATTAAGAAATTTGGCAAAGATTTTATTCATCTTGTTGTATCGGCCTGGGCCACCGAATATTGAGGAGAAGGATTGAGATTTTCAGATTTTTTTTATGCGAAAAGCGAAGTGAATAGCCTGTGTTTATAGCTCAAAAATGATTGCATGCTATTAAATGAGCGAGCTAGTTGAAAATACCCATCGAGCTATAGTGGCTTGAAAATGAGCGTATTCCCAGATATCTTTTACGTAATAAGAAGATTTTAATTCCCGGAGTCAGCCTTCGCGTTCGCATGATCGGCAGCATCGAAGGCCGAAAGCGTCGTCCTATTTCCTCGCTCTCAAGCGCATATTTAGGGGAATACAATGAAAACATCTTTCGCCACCAAAGCCGTGCGAGTGTTGATAGCTGAAGAGGTGGGGTCCATCCGCCAGCTCCTGAGCGATTCCCTGCGCAACATGGGCTTTTTAGAGATTACTGTAGTGGCTTCCGGCAAAGATGTCTTTCAAGCTTTGGAACATGGTGACTGCGACTGGATCATCATGTCGAGCTTTATGAAGCAGACGGTCAATGTCTTTCATTGCCTGCAAGCTATTTGCAATAATCCTCACCTGCGACATGTGCGGGTGAGCCTCTTGGTCGAAAAATACGACGAGGCTTTTCTACCAGCGGCTTTTTCCAAAGGACTTCTCTCCTGGCACTCCAAATCCTACATTCACACGAGTATAGTGGATGATCTTGAGAGACTGCTCGAGTCTTTGAAAAATCAAAATTGGTCCACTGCCCTCGTAGCCGAAGAATATTTTCGAAGCTTTATGGCGAGCAGCAACCGATTTGACCCAATCTTAGATGTGGAAAAAGGCCTCTTGCAGCTTTTTCCGGGTTCCATTCCTCTGCTGATGCGATTTGCTGAGACGCAAATGCAGGCCGGGCAGATTAAAGACGGTATGGGCACACTGCTACAAGCCTGTCTTCTCGATGAAAGGTCGAGGAAGGACGCGGATGTCCTTGCCGAAAAATATGCGAAAACTAAAGTAAACATTCATTCCTCTCACATTTCCTCGCAGAATGTCTTGGGAATTAAAACCTGTGTGCTGATCGACCCGGATACTGCGGTTTTGGGAAGCCTCAAAAAACTGCTGCTGCAACTCGGTGTTCCGCAGATTGAAACCTTCGAAAACGGTGAGGAAGCCTGGCAATGGCTGCGCAGTAATCCTGAGCCTGATCTGATCCTTCACGAGTGGAAAATTCCCGGTTTGCCGGGGCCATTGCTCTTACAAAGGCTCAGGCATCATGGCTTTGTGAATGTTCCCGTCAATGTTGTGAGTTCCGTCATCAAACCGGAGGAGTCTCATCTTCTGCGTGAGCTTGGAGTGGCTAACGTGATCGCCAAACCGTTCGCGCCTCAAAGCCTTTTTAAATCTCTGATCTGGACGATACAGCAGCATTTGCATCCGACCGAACAAAACTCCCTGCAGCAAAAGATCAAACGCCTTCTATCGCAAGATCAGCTCGCGGAAGCGGAGCGACTGAAAAATCTTTTTCTCGATGACTCGAGAATTAAAACAAGCTGCAAAAAAACGGTCGAGGCGAATTATGCCTTTGGGCAGGGCCAATATCGCTTGTCCCGTGACCTTGCCGTCGAAGCTTTAAAGCTTCAGGGCGACTCGCTTTGCCTCTTAAATCTGATTGGAAAATGTCTTTTAAAGCTAGGTGATAATGCGGGAGCGGTGAAGATTTTTCAGAAAGCCCACTCCATGTCCCAGATGAATATCGAGAATCTCTGCCTGCTCGCACTTGCTCAGTTCGATTCAGGAGTTCGTGAAGACTCCCTCTCGACGATCAAAAAAGCTCAGATGATCGACAGAGGTAGCCAGATGATTGGCGAGACTGAGTGTCAGATGGCAGTTGTGGCTGGAGACATGCAGAGGGCTAAAGCGATCATCGCCGACCTCGAGGACGTTAAGCTTTTACTCGATGAATTGGATCTTCGGGCCAAACTCCTCAATAAGCATGGCCACTTTGAGGAATGTATTAAGCTTTATGAAAGAACCGCTGAAATCATTCCGGCAAAACTATCTGATGCCAAAGATTATGTGCGTTACAATCATGCTTTGGCCTTGGCCCGTTACGGGGAGATGATGCAGGCTTTGGACTTGGTAAACGAGATAGTCAAACGTAAGGAATCAGCCCTCTATATTAGGAGTATGCGCCTTCTCGAGCGCATTAATGAAGCGGTCAGAAGCAACCTTCCACTGCCCTATTACGACAATGATCCGAGGCCGGTGGAAGCCAATAAACCGATAGCCCAGGTGACAAGCATAAGTCGCCAGGAAAATGAGGATCGAGTATTGGCCGGGGAAGTCTGCCTCCTTGGAATCTATAAGGCGACCAAAACCGAGACGGAACAGTGGAAGGCTCTGTTTGACAATTCGCCCAAGTTTATGAACCGAAGCAATCAGCGAGACGAACTCGCGCAGAAAGGTTTCTAAATGAAAGCTCAGCGCGAAAAAGTGGTTCTTATCGTTGACGATGAAAAAATATTGAGAGATGTGGTTCAGGTGCATCTCAGGGAGATGGGACTTCGGATCATAGAAGCCGAGAACGGCCAGGAGGCTCTGGATATCGTCTTTAAGGAAGAGTTGGATCTCATTATTTCTGACATCCAAATGCCTGTCACGAGCGGTATTGAGTTTCTGAAAGCCCTTCGTGAAAAAAGTCCGAGTTCTCCTCCTTTTGTTTTTACAACAGCCTTTTCAGACATTTCCTCTGAGCAGGCACTGGGAATGGGGGCCGAGGCCTTTCTAAGAAAGCCTCTCGGAAAAAAAGAGTTTACTGATATAGTCGAGAGGGCTCTCATCCCGAAACAGCTTCGCTGGAAACAGTCAAACATTATCCCCGAAAGCGTTCGTCACCTGGATTTTGCAATCCGAGTCGAGTATTGGCAGCTCGATCGTGTGGAGCAACTTCGGATCGAAATCGGACAAGGTGGAATGTTTCTGCCGCTGGAATCTGACTTTCCCTCAAGCTTTGAGCTGATCAAATTTAAAGTCGACACAGGTGATTCCCACCTTGGAGAATTAAGGGGCTTTGGTCAAGTCCGCTGGGTTCGACAGGAAGCCTACGATGGATTGGAGGTGGGAATCGGCGTGGAGTTCATGCAACTCGAAGAAGCAAGTCGTCTACGTCTCGTGCGATATCTCGAGGAAACAGTGCCGAAGGCGTATATCCCGATCGGCTACCGACTGCTAGCGGCCAGTACCCGTTGATCAAAAGTTGAGGTAGTAGGCAAATTCCAAGGTCACGCTGCTGACTGCTATCGGAATATTCTTACCCGAAAGAAAACGATCGCGCATAATCCGAACATAACCTGGAAATGGTTTTTTAAGCCCCAGACCATCAAATTTTGCGCCATAGTTGGCAATAAATTGCTGGAGGGGCTTTGCTGTTTGCAGGTCCCCGATATATTCCTCGGCGCCAAATTCATAACTCAATGATGATTCGACTGAGATAGGTTGTAGTATCGCAGCCCAGCCGCCGAGACCGTAGTCTGCACGGAGAAGACCTGTGTGACCAAAGCCCTTGCGTCGAACAGTTTGAAGATTGCCACCACCATCGGATCCTGCTGCGATTGCCTCTGTGGTAGTCGGATCAGCTTCGTTTAACTGGTTTGGATCGAGAGAAGAGGATTTACGGCGTTTCCCTTCCTGAAGCATCGTTTGGGCCTGGTGTTGCCAGGATAACCAGAGAGCTTGAGTAGCGTGAAAATCATAATTCAGACGGACAGCGCCTTGCATCATTCCCTGACCGGTGGGGCGTTGGGCGGACGGAACATCTTCGAATTGGCCTGTAGGCAGGCGCAGTCCAAAACCGACAGAGAGAATATGAAATTTATTGGCAGCAGCCACGTAGCTCATGCCGAAATCGATATCACCAACACCGGTGGAACCATCTTGAGGAGACACAGCTTTCGTCATGATACTGGGTAAAGCTGCGAGAACGGATGAGGCGGCTTGACCACTAAAATCCACTCGTTCACCGCTTGGCAGAACGAGGTCTGATCCTGCAGCAAGTGGGGTTGTAGTCTTTCCAAAGGCTTCGCAATCCGCTCGGCTTGCGCACTGACCGGAGGCTTGGAGGCGTTGGTAGAGGAGGTTTTCGTAATAGGCTTTAGATTTCGCGTAGCGGGCCGAGTTGCGGTAGTGTTGGCCGTTGAAGGCGACAGTATTCTTCGTTACATAAGGCACGAGGATTTGAAACGATAGTTCCTCACTTAAGCCGTACTCGACGAGCAGAGAACTCGAGGCGGCAGTAAGCTCGTAACCTACGTCCTGCGCATCACCCTTATCATCAATAAATCGATCGCCATGAGTGTAGCGATTGAAGAGACGAACTCGATAAAAGCTTTCAGGCAAAGTCTTGCCGAGGCCGAGTGAAGAGTAGTAGCGGTTGTCCGCGGCTTTCTTTTTTTTCTTCTTGGATTTTTCCGGATTCTGAGTTGCTTCCGAAGCCTCCCCTTCAGTTTGAGCCATGGCAATGGAACTTGTGACGATATTCAGAGAAAAAAGAGACGAAAGCATCAAAAGCTTAGTGCTGAGTTTCATATCCATTCCCCTTATTTCACGCTCTTTCGCAATCGATCCTGGAATGGGCTGGTCGCTGTATCAATGTCTTCAGCCTCAGCTTCCACTACGTTTACGTCAACTTTTTTTACTTTTTTCAGTCGGGAACGAAAATTTTCATCCTTTGGGATATGAGTGGCAAGTTTTGAAGACTCTTTTACCAAATTTTCCTGATGTTCCGCTTTTTTCGGCTTCTCCCTTATGACTGCGGGAGCCTCATCTCGCGGCTCTTCAGAAAGGCTCAGACTTGAGATCTCTTCGAGCATTGGACGTTCTTCCATTTTTTTCACAGCAACCATTTTTCTAGGGACCGGACTAAGAGGAGTGGGGGAAGGCGTTTGAGATAGAGAAGGTGCTGGATTTACCTTAGGACGAACGATCGCAAGCGGCACAGATCGGGTTGGAACAGGAGCAGATGCAATAACTGCAATTGCCTTGCGTCTGGGCGCTATTGAAACAATTTTTTCTTTGGTTCTCTCTTTTATCGATTCAACGACTCTTGGTGTTTCAGTCTCAGCCACTCTTTCCAAGGAGGGTTCCGGAGTCAGAGGCAGTCTGGGCTTTGGAATGACTTTGGGTGCTGTAGCCACTGGGTTGCTGCGGGACTTTTGACTTCGTACCTGCTTCGTCTCGGACCGAGCACGGTCGATGGATTCACTCAGTTCGATTTCGCTCTTCTCACTAGGAACGAGGAAGCTTTTCACGCCAGCTGCCACCAGAGCGCCGGCCAGAATTCCTAATGCCAGAAAGAAAGCTTTTGCGCGGAGAGGTGGACGAGCGAAACCGCTATCGATTCGAGTAAGCGACGACCGTTTTTGTTTCCTTTTACTCGAAGATGACTTTTTCACGAGTAATTCCTCCAAGTTTAGAAGCGCGCCGGTTCTTATCGGCACTGGGCTTTCCTTTCTTGAGGGAAAAACTAAGAGTGATCTATTGCTGAGTGGTATCAGGAACTAGGACAGATGAATGGTCTGGAAATTTCCGAGGAGGCTTTAGAGAATTTCGACTTTTTTGGCTGAAATCTTCTCTCGGCCAGCCAACGGAAAGCCGCGGCAGCAGTGGGCGAATGCCCAAAAATCACAGGGCTGTCTAAAATGTTGACAGACTTTGTCATGTGCTTCTGTATAAGTCTTGGAAACGATTCAAAGTAAAGAACGGCAGGAGCTTTGCTTTACGTATCACAGCAGTTGTTGTGTTGCCCCTTTTGCTCCTGTTGTTGTTGAGGTTGTTCATGTCCTATCCATCGGTGTTTTGCGTCAAGTGCAAGAGTCACACAGATACTCTGGGCCGTCATACAATTCAGCTCTCGAATAATAGACGAGCGTTGAAAGGTGTATGCCCGGTATGTGCGACCGAGACCTATCGATTCATGCCTGAAAAAGGTGTTCGCGAAAGAGAAACTCAGCTCTCGCTGATTTCCTCGCAAAGAAAACTTCCGACTGGAGCTGAGCGACGAAAGTCCCCTCTAGTTGAGATTCCTCAACGTGATCTCAACATACTCTCTCGGCTCGAATATCTACATATGGGGATGGCGGACAAACTCCTCCACTACGGTGTTCTCCTGGTCCTCTTTGGACTCTCCATCGTGATTGGCTTTGTGATCTGCTCACGCTTCTTTCCGAATCTATAAAAGAAAAGGGCTAGCCATTCGAGGCTAGCCCTTTGAAATTTTGAACCATTATTCTTAGAACTGAACCACGCCCGCTGCCCATGTAAAGCCAGCGCCAAACGCGGCCAGCAAGAGCTTGTCACCACGTTTCACACGACCCGAACGAACCGTTTCATCGAGCAGCATCGGAATCGAAGCAGCCGAACAGTTACCGTATTTTTGAATGTTGCTCGGGCATTTTTCCAAAGGAATCTTCATCAATTCCGCAACTTTTTCATTGATGCGGATATTCGCCTGATGGAAGAGGAAATGATCGATGTCGTCGAGTTTGAGATTCTCTTTTTCGAGAATTTCTTTGACAACTTCCTGCAGGCGCTCAATTGCGTGTTTGAAGACGTAGCGGCCTTCCATATAAGGATACTGCTTCCCTTCGGCAAGATGAGTTTCCGTGAGCCAAGTGCCTCCTTGAGTTCCAGGACGCTCGATCCACAGACGGTCAGCGAACTGACCCTGGCTGTGGATAATGATGTTGCCAACTGACGAACTGCTCTTGTCATCAGCCGCTTCCACGACCACCGCTCCGGCTCCATCGCCAAAGAGGACCGCAACATCACGTCCGCGAGTTGTGAAATCCAAGACTGGAGAATGCGTCTCGGATCCAACGACCAGAATGCGCTTGTAGACGCCTGATTCGATAAATGCCTTGGCCACATTCAAGGAGTAAAGAAAACCCGAGCACTGGGCTCTGAGGTCCATGGAAGGGGTGGTCTCCAGCCCTAGCTTGGCTTGAAGAAGTGCCGAGCTGCCTGGGAACATATGGTCAGCCGAGAGAGTGGCCAAAATGATGAGGTCTAGGTCCTTGGCTTCGCATTTGGCGTCGGCCAATGCTTTCAGAGTTGCTTCATAGGCCAGGTCTGCTGTGCCTTGACCTTCGACATGGTGACGAGTTTCGATACCAGATCGCTGGCGGATCCACTCGTCCGTGGTGTCCATGATCTTTTCGAGATCAAAATTTGAAACAACTTTCGGAGGAACGTACATTCCTGTGCCGGCTATTCTGGCCTTAATTTTAGTCAAGCTCACAAATAAATCCTCCGATTTTGTCACATAAGAGAGAAGGAGAGCATAATACTCTCCTTCTGGCTTAGTTTCAAAATAAATGGAACTGTTTTGTAGGAAGCGAGTCAAAATCTTAACTATTCCGCCTGTTCCCACATGGAAATTCCGGCTTCATAACGTCTCTGTCCGTTTTCTTCCACAAAGGCTTTTCCAGTCATAATATCCAGATAGCCATCTAGTCGATTTCGGTAGAGTTCGAAGCGCAGTGTGCGTCCTTCAAGTTCTGTCGTAGGAAGATCCATGAAGAAGTCCGGTTTTAGACCTGCTTCCGCGCGAACCTTGGGACCGAGGCCGATTGCTTCAGCATTTTCGATCTTGAAAGAGAATTCGATCATTCCGCCATCTGTGGCTCGGTTAAGAACCGCGTCAAGAAAAGTCGTATCCGCTTTGAGAGGAAGATCGGCAGGGCAAGCGATCTGCGCACGATTTTCGAGATCGTAACACGCACGAAAGGCGAATTTTTCGTAGTTCACAAAGTTGAGTTGAGCGCTCAAAATGTTGCCAAACTGCTGATAGATCATGTTGTACTGAAGGAAAGCATGGCCGAAGCCAGGCCGGTTACCCACAGTCACACCATTATCCGTCGAAGCTGCAATGACTTCGTTCAAACGAAGGTGTTCGGCACGAAGCTCCTGAACTTTATTCTCTTCAAATGTGATGGCGTTTACTTTCGCTGTCCGTTCAGCCTGATCCGCTGGGCTAAAGGCGCCGTAGAACTCAGCTCCGAGAATTCCGCGGAATTCAGGCAGCATGTCGGTAAACTCTTTGCCCGCGCTGGTAAAGGTCGGTGAGGCAAAGTTTGACCCATTTTTGAGCTCGAGGAAGAGACGATCGCCTTCGCTGGTTTCTGAACGACTTCGCTCGTTAAGATAACGAATGAGTTGCTGAGTTGTAATAGTGCGACCGGGAGGAGCCGGGAGTTTGGCAAAGATCTTCGCGTCGTTCGTCACGCCTTCAACAGCGTTGATGATCTGACGAGGACTTCTCGTTTCCGGTGAGAGACCGAAGACTCGACAAAGGTCCTGACTGCCAACGTTCGCGACCACTTTTACGCAGGTCGCATCGTTCTTCTGGTCCAGCGCGATATTGAGGAAGGCTTCTTTCTTATCGAAGTAGAGCTTTTTGTTAACCACGGACGTTAGAATGAAAGAACTCTCAACAAAACCAAAAATGCCCTTGGTTGCTTCGTAATTTACGTCGCTCAGGAGATCGTTAAGTTTAAGACGTTTTTCCTCTTTTGCGCGTGCAAGGTCAGGATTCGTTGCTTCATTGGGAGAGGTGAACCAACGGGTCTTCGCTACCCCATCAAGCCAGATACACTTCATATAATCGCCTGTCTCCGACGTACAATCGGGACTGGTGAGAATTGCGTGATCCGCATAATACTTTTGGCAAAGCGGCGTTGGTGACGGCTGCGATTTGAAAAGGTTCTGAGCGAGGGCTGGGTGGGCTGCCAGTTCGATAACTTTGGCTTCGCAGTACTCGCCCCAGCTCGTATCGAACGCGGCCTTGGCCTCCGGAGTCAGGCCTATCGAAGCCACTTCGCGATCGATCCAGGTCGTCGCGTTTTCGTATTTTGCAGCAAAGCTAATAGGATTTTTACTCAAAGCTTCAAGTTCAAAAGCCTGAAGGCCTTCTTTCATCAATTCAATCTGCTTGCCAACAAGACCCGAGTTCTCGTTGTAAACGCGGTCAAAGTCGGTTTCGACTTCGAACTTTTTCATCGCAGCCCAGGCTTCACGGGATTCCACAGACGCGTTGATGAGCGCTGCAAAATCCACAGGCGTCGCGTTGTCGTTCGCTAGAAAAAGTGTGCCCCTATAGTTGGTATAGGTCTTAGGACTGTTCAGCGAGAAGACATCGCCTGAGACGTCAGGGTATTCCGGGCGCTGCATCGTAACAACTTGTTCCGAGTTCGCCTTGGCCCACTTGCCGCAAGCACTGTTGAAACTCAAAAGACTCAGGAGAATTATGCCAGAGGAGATACGCATGGTTTTCCTCATTAGAAGAAGAGGTTTAGGTCAATTTGAGTAAAATCGGTCACGGCCAGGTTGCGGCTCTCGTACTGCTTTCTGTACTCAATCGTTGCGCTCATCGGGAGGGCAAATTCCTTCCGACGATAAGCTTCGAGTGTTGAGTAACCTGCACGAGCTTGCCAATAAACAGCGTCCTGATCAGTGGCTCTTTGGAGTTCGTTCTTCGAAGCGATACTGTCGACTGAATAGTCATCGCCGAACTTTCTGAAGTAGAGCGCACCTAAACCGCCGTTGAATCCTGAGTCCTGTTCGAACTGAATCGAAACACCGGCATCAATCTTGTCACCAAGTTTGAAGTCCGTGTTGTAACGGGGAGCTTCAACCGTTTCATCGAAGGTCTTCCAACGCACTGCTTTGCGGTCAGCGAGCTGGTAGGTGTACTTGGCGAACTGATTGATAAAGAGATGTTTGCTCAAAACTTGGTCGAGAGTCAGCTGGCCGAAGAGGTCCCACTGACCATCACCATAAGGGAGATCGGTAAGGATGTTGGGATTATCCTTACGACCGGTAGGCGCAACAAAACCAAGGGTCGTACTGGTTTTGAGGAGAGGACCGTCGTAGACAAGGCCTTTTGCTGCAAGAGTGAAATCACCCCAGCCGGACTGGTTCCAGCCTTCCAAAGGTTGATACTGGTTTTTCACGAGACGATCGTTAAGGCGACCCACAGCGTTACCAAATTTATCGGAAGCTTCCACAGCTGCGTAGTAGTAGTTCACTGCTGGTTCTTCGAAAGCTCTCAGCAGTGCATCACCACCAGAGTTGGTTTGGAAGCCGACATTGATGTCGGTGCTTGTACTGTAATAGGGCAGAGCGCCCGCCACAGTAATTCTATCGGTGATGCCCCAGGCAAAGACTGGAGCCCACACATTAATTTGTGCATTGAGGCTGGCACGGAAATCACCGACGGTATCGGTTTCTTCAAATCCGCGGGCGAGCATGAATGCGGCTAGTTGTGTTTTCTTCAGGCCTTCTTCGCCTTGAAGGATGTTGTGCAGTGTGACCGGTTTGTAAAGGTCAACAGCGAGAGACACTTTGTCTCCGTGCAGATCTGTCTTTTCACTGGTTTGGGTGTAAAGAGATCGGATGTCCAGGTTACGAACTCCCTTGGGGAGCACTTTAGTCGATTCAAAGGCAAAACTGGTCGTCGAGTTGCATGCTAAGGCCGCTAGTACGAAGAGTCTAACTTTCATCTTGAGCCCTTATGAAAAAGGAGCCTTTCGGCCCCTTCGTTTTCGTGATTAGAGAGATGCGCCGTACTTCGTGATTTCTTCGAGGCAGCTGTTGTTTTCTGCTCGGATCTGCTCCGGAACACTTCCTGCGTCGAGAGTCGAGAAGAGATCAACCGCTTCAGCCACTGTAGCTTTCGCATCAGCAGTGCGCTCAAGAACGTTCAGTGTGATGGCTTTGCGAAGGTAGTTTTCGCAGTAGAGGAAGCCTTCGACTGTTTTCAGGATCGTTGCATCTGACGAAGAAGCTTCAAGGGAAGCCGAGATCTTAGTAAGAGCTTCTTCTGGTTTGAAGAGGCCTGGAAGACCTTTAGCTTGTGGGTTCCCGATTACAGCTGCTTGAACGCGAGCGAGCCCGCCGCCTTCAAAGGTATCAGCGTTGTCAACTTTGAAACCGTCGGTGAATGTACCGAGGAGTTTCGAAAGGTTTGCAAGACGCTCAAGGAGTGTCGAAGCTTCGGCTTCACGAGACAAACAAGCTGCGCGGTAGTAGTAGTACTCTGGCAAGCTTGAGCCGAATGCAGCTGGAGCGATTGGAAGGATTGATTTTTCCCAGCAAGTGTTGAAAACAGACTTGCGGATCTTTCTCAAAACTTCAGACTTTCTTTCGATCTCTTTAGCTGTTTCTGCGCCGACGATGGCAGGAACATAAGTCAATGGAGCTTTGATGCCCTGATAGTTGTGTGTACGGTAGAGACCGTCAACAGCGCGAACCAAATCACTGCCAGTCGCGAGTGGAATGATTGCGGCATAAGCTTGTTCAGCAGCGACTGTGTTGGCGATACCTGGGAAAGTTTCGAGTGGAAGCAAAGCCGCTTCAAGTGCTGGGTAAGCAGCGGCAGCAGCAGCAACGTCCCCTTCGCTTGCAACGTCACGAGCTGCAAATGCAGTGTCAGCCGCAAGGAACGCTGCGGTTAGGGCTGGATCGACTGGAGCTGGGCTGACTACTGCTGTATCTTGTGCGAAAACAGCTGAGCCTTGAACGCTTAGTGCAAGAGCTGCACTCAACAAACATTTTTTCATCATCGCGAAAATCCCTCTCTTGGTTTTTATTCGAGAAAACACTGTGAACGGAAACTACCTGCCACCTCAATCACTGTCAATTCAGAAGCGGACAAAACCGAACTGTAAAAGACGAAGAATAAAACAGCAGTTGGACGATTTTTGTATCCTATCCAATTCTTTTGCTTTTGTCTGGGTACAATCTCTAAAGTCGTTTTGGAAATTCTAAACTCTTACTCAAAAAAACGATTTTCAAAACGTATGCTTTTGCAGAATCGAGATTTTCAGCGAATTATTAAAGCCGCCCGTAACGCCATTAGAAACAGATTTAGAAATAAGCGAAGAGTAGGAATCAGAAAAATTCTTCAAAAGGAAAACTCAGCGAAGAAATTTCCATCCGTATAACGCCAATCGAATCAACTAACGAGTAAAGATACATTTACGAATGAAAAATCAAATTCTCGGCTTTTATCAAAAAAAAAGAATGTCGTTCGTACCAAGTAGTATTATCTAGCGACGAAAAATTTTTCATGTTTGCTGAAAGTGGCGTCACGCATGTTGCGATCCAGTTCGGGACGATTAGGCGCAAGATTCAATCGGTTCGTCTCCGACTTGAATTTTGGCAAGTTTGCCTCCTCGGGGTTTCACCTCCAGCGCAAATCCTAAATAATCCGTTACAAACCTTATTGGCCCAAACTTAGGGACTTTTCATCACATAAGAATTACCTTGCAGAGTATGTCATTGCTGAGTAAGCACAGGGTGAAAGGAGGCTATTTATGCGTATACTTGTAGTCGAGGACGATAGGGCTTTAGCGAGTTTGCTTGTGCGTGCCTTGCGAGAGGAGTCTTACGCTGTCGATTTGGCGCAAGATGGCCAGGAAGCAGAATGGCTTGCCTTTGAAAATCCATATGATGCAATCGTATTGGATCTGATGCTGCCAATCAAAGACGGTCTCACCGTGTTGCGCAATTTAAGAGCAGGCGGCATATCGACACCGGTCCTTATCCTTACTGCTAAAGATACAACAGCTGATCTGGTTCGTGGACTTGACGAGGGTGGCGATGACTACCTCCGTAAGCCGTTCGCCCTGGATGAGTTACTCGCTCGAGTAAGAGCTCTTCTCCGCCGTAAAGAAACTGATATTGCGACCGTGCTTGAAGTCGGCCCAATTAAAATCGATCCGGCTAAAAAATTGGTTACCCGCGACGGCAAGCCGATTGATCTGACCGCAAAAGAATACGCGTTGATGGAATATTTCGGCCGTAACGCCGGTGTCGTCCTCAGTCGTACCCAGCTCTCTGAGCACGTGTGGGATATGAATTTTGAGCCAAGTTCGAACGTGGTCGATGTCTATGTAGGCTACCTCCGTAATAAGATCGACAAGCCCTGGGACAGTGGTTTTATCAAAACCATGCGTGGACACGGTTATATGTTAGACGTGGATCACTCACAGGCAGCCTCAGCAAGTGCAGCCTCGTCTGTCTCGGCAGGCGCAGGCGCGAGTCCAGAAGCTTAACAAGAGGTCTACGTGCTCGAAAGAATTCCCATTCGGATCAGACTCACGCTTGGTCATGCTTTATCGATGGCTCTGCTTTTTTCTGTTATTGGTCTGGGCGTCTTTCGTGTGGTTGAAGACAGTGTCTTTCAAGCGCTCGATACCACTCTCCTTACGTCAGCGAAGACTCTGCGCGATGCGCAGATGTCTCAAGCTGATCGCACCTCCGCCTTTCGCAATCCTCTCTATTGGGAATCCATGATCGACGAATTCTTCGGTGGGCAGCGCTATGTGCGTGCTTACGCGCAGCTCGTTGATACATCGGGTAAAGTCAGGGCTCGCACGAACAATATGCGTGTGAATCTGCCTGTGACGCCCTTGGCTTTGTCTCGTTCCGATAAAGGCCTCGAGACCTACGAGACCTTCAGCAATTCATCCAGCAGCACCTGGCGGCAGATTACGCTACCGGTCGTTCGTAACAATAAGTTTACGGGCGAACTCATTCAGGTCGG
>SEDW01000471.1 GCA_004193325.1 Pseudomonadota bacterium
GTCGCCTTTGATGATCTAGAGGTGATTAACAACACAAAAAGCACCCCATTGCGAGTAGGTATGTTAGTGGGGTACAAAAAGCAGTCCGCGATTCAAACTTTGATGGAACGTGGGAAGAGTAAGCAATTTAACCTGTTTCAAATAAAATTTGTTTCAAGCATCAACGAAGCTGAACCGATTCTTGGATCGAGAATGATTGTTGTGCCGATGAAACGTGCACCTGCAGGATATATTCCAAGCGATGTTAAAGAGAGCACTCTGTCAAATTTTCGAGATGACCTTCATATTGCTGCTATGGATGGCGCAACGAGGAACTGGGTGGGTGAATTAATCTCAAAGGCTGAAGCGGACGCACGATATTCAGGTCGGTTCGGAGAGATAACGGCCATCTTGCGCGGTGTGGCGGAAGCTTGTGGCGCGAGCCTTGATCTCGAAAAAGCCTTAGCGCCCGGGGAACCTGTAGCTATGCTCACCCCAAAGCTTGATGATGTAGTTTCTAAAATTTTCATGGACGGATTCGAGGGCGTAACTGTCGCTCAAGTTCAAGCCGAACTAACTTTGTCCGGTTTTTGGATTCCTTCAAATCGATTAGGTATGGAACTCACTAGGTCAATGCTATTGACTCCGGGTCGACAAATTACTATCCATGGTAAACGAACTCAGGTCTACAAGCCGACGAAGAAGGCGAAGTCAACAATTCTCGGAAAGTGGAATAGAGATCCTAGAGGATGGTGCCTTCAGGCACATCGGAAACATTTCAACGCAGACTGCTGTGATGGGTGCGTCTATAAACAGTCCTGTCCTGTCAGACTCTCGAAACCTTTGACGAAGTAAAAACAAAAATATTCTATCGTTAGCCGATATCCTCTTTTGTGAAACAGCAAAGGAGTCCTCTTGTGTATTTAATTCTAAGGTCTGCATTGAAAAAATTCTTTTTATCGAACCTCGTCGAACCCATCCAACACAAAAAGCGAGAATTGAAAACGTTTGATACGTTTGACGAAATCAAGGCAATTTCACTTCCAGGGTGTGTAGTATTCGAACTTAACTGTCCTGAGGGCTATTCAGCTTTGAGTTTGTGTCGATTGATTGAAGTTAAGTTCCCTTTGACGACGTGTTTTACAGCCGTTCGCGACATTCGCAAGATCTACGTTCGAATTCCGCGCAATGCTAATGATCTTAAAAAGATTGATAGCGTGCTTTAATATTGTCGGGCTGGAGTCCGATATCCTTGCACAAGGAGGTATTTATACCATGGAGCAGTCGACAAAAGACATAGATACGGAATTGACGATAGATTATAAGACCCTGACTTTTCGCAAAGCCCTTGAAGCTATGCATCTCGACGAAGGGCACCTTGAATTTATCGCGATGGAATCCAAGAACAGTGCGGTGTGGAGTGCACTAATCCGACGGAAGGAAGCGACAGCGCAGGTCTTGAGTATTTTAGGTGAAAAAGTTAGCCCCAAAGATGAGCATCTTCAACTTGCGATTTCCTCGCATGAAAATGTTACGGATGATGTTCTAAGAATTCTAGGAGAGAAAACTAAGTATCCGTCAGTCTTTGAAGTAATCGTGAAGAATGTACAAGATTCGAGTTGGCTAGGAGATCTGGTTGATAAAGCGAAAGATTTGGACGTCCTCCAAAAAATAGCGTCACGTGGAGATGATGAAATCAAGTTGATTGTGATTAGGAAGCTAAATGTAAAAAAAGAAGGACGCCTAATTATTTCAATAGCTCAAATGATGAGTTCTCCACTCAGCATGAGCTTAGCTTTAAAACTAATGGGAGAAAAATTAGATGAGGTCGAAGAATGAAGAGTTCGCCGTCCAACTTTTTCACGAGCAAGAAATTAGGGACGCTTGCCGAAGAAGCCGTTGCTTTGTTGCTTCAAGGAGTCCTTAGCCCAAACTTTGCGGTCACTCGTATGGGAGGTATCGGTGAAATTGATATCCTGATTCATAATAGCTTGATCTGTGAAGGCGCGGAGGTAAAGTCAAACCCGGGCTGGAAAAAATCGGGTTTGATAGCGATAGAGTATGAGAGTAAAAAAGGCAAAATGCTTGGCCCAGGAAAGTGCCTTCATAATCCGATGATTACCCTTTTTATAAGCTATATACCGGATATTCAGTTAGCTATCTGTTCAAGCCCTGCGGAGCTACTGAAGGCTATCGAGCAGATGGAAAATGCCAATAGAGTTCAGCGAATCCAAATCCCCGATGGAAACCACATCATTTTATTGCGTCCCGAAGTTATGGTCGAATTTCTCAAGCAGCAAAATAGCTTTTTTATGCTCCATCCAACTAACGACCAGCCCTTCGTAGACTGGGACCCCCGTTGGAATTCTTCTAACAATGAAAGGAGCTAGGCAAAAATAAGTCGGAAAAAATTGCACAATGACGGTGCTTCCAAGGTTTGATGGCAGAGAATAGGATTAAGGTATGGAGAATGGTCTGCACCACTCCATTTAAACATCTCGTCATCGATTTTGAAGCACACTTTCCCGTCCGGTCGCATACCTGGGAGAGACAAGGGCTTCTTCAACCTTCCCGACATCGTCGGGAATTTGAGGAAACCGTTCCATGATGCTTCAGTCAAGTCACTCAAAAAAAGCATATGGTCCTTTCCTGACGGGGAGGGCCAATTTTCGTTTTAGTTTTTAAGCCAGCCGACGAACCTTTAAACCCATAAAAATTGATAATTCAAAGCTGCTTCGTGCAAGCAATAGGAACCTATTATGAAAAAACCGAAAAAAGATGCAAACGTAACTAAAGTAAAGACCTCTCGAAGTAAACCTGAGCCGAAGCGATCGCTACTTGAAACTTTAATAGAAGGATTTGATTTGAGCGCAGATTGGATTGACACCAAAGTTGTTCAATTGACCTATGGAGAATTCGTTTCTACTCCGGCGCCCAAAGGACAGCGAAAGATTCTATTAACAGAGGAAGCCTATCAAAGCTTTCTCCAAACGCTTATGGGACGGCAATCCCTCGCAACAGTAACGCTCGCAGAAACCCCGGACGGGAAACGTCATTTAATTGATGGACAACACAGGCAAGGGGCTCTTTTGCGGTGCTATAACCAAGTTTCAGATACTATTAAGAGATACCTCGAAAGCCGCTTTCTACAGCCGGCGGAGATCTTAAAGGTCAATAACCTTGACGAGGCGATGGAACTGTTCTTGGTGCGCAACCGAAACCGCAGAGCGCTAACACAAGCAGAATACAACCAGGTAGGTTTCTATCCGCTCATTCAAGGATATACCGAGTTCCTTGATGGAATGAGATC
>SEDW01000472.1 GCA_004193325.1 Pseudomonadota bacterium
ACGGCGAAGGTCAAACCAATGAACTCGGGCAAAATCATCGAACGGCGCGACCAGGTTTTGATCGCCTTTTTGTCGTTAGATTCTTTAGCCTTATCTGCCTTAGCAGCTAAGTGGCTATCGACAAAAGGTCCTTTTCTAAGAGAGCGTCCCATTTCTCAAATCTCCTTAGCGACGGCGCTTCACGATGAAGCTGTCGGTACGTTTGTTGTTCCTGGTTTTGAGGCCCTTGGTGTACCAGCCCCATGGGGAGCGCGGTAGACCACCGGATGCCTTACCTTCACCACCACCCATTGGGTGGTCGACAGGGTTCATGGCAACACCGCGCGTGGTAGGACGAATGCCCATCTTCCGTGCGCGACCTGCTTTACCGATCGTGATGTTTTCGTGTTCGGTGTTGCCGATTTGGCCGATGGTTGCGCGGCAGTCCAGGAGGACGCGACGTACTTCACCGGAAGGCATACGAACTTGGCCGTATTCGCCTTCGCGACCGAGAACCTGAGCGTAGGCGCCGGCGGAGCGAACCATTTGGCCGCCTTTACCAGGACGAAGCTCGATGTTGTGAACGAGCGTACCTACGGGGATATTCTTTAAGCGAAGGGTGTTACCCGGCTTGATATCCGCTTCATCGCTGGCGAGAACAGAATCGCCTACGTTGAGGTTAAGGGGAGCAAGGATATAGCGCTTTTC
The DNA here is from genome assembly GCA_004193325.1 of Pseudomonadota bacterium. Classification (GTDB taxonomy): domain Bacteria; phylum Bdellovibrionota_B; class Oligoflexia; order Oligoflexales; family Oligoflexaceae; genus Oligoflexus. Next base: position 688 of record SEDW01000472.1, read on the forward strand.
GCCATCGATATACTGGATGAGGGCGATGAATGCGGTCCGGTTAGGATCGTACTCAAGGGCGGCTACTTTGCCAGGAATGCCTTGCTTATCGCGCTTGAAATCAATCATGCGATAATGTTGACGAACGCCACCACCCTGGTGACGGGTCGTGATACGGCCGGTGTTGTTACGTCCGCCTCGGGACTTCTTCGACTCAAGCAGACTCTTCTCAGGTGCTTTCTTCGTAAGCATGCTGAAGTCTGCGGTCGTCATGAAGCGCCGCGAAGGGGTTATGGGCCGGTATGTTTTAACTGCCATTTGCTACCTTTCCTTGTTTCTCACAGTTTTTCAGCCTTTTAAGAGGCTATACGTACTGATCAAACTCCCTTGAAAAACTCGATTTTGTCGCCTTGCTTCAGAGTAACTACCGCTTTTTTCCAAGAGGCGGTTTTGTTTTCGCCTTTCTTGGTGCGGTACTTCTTCCCGGGAACAACTGCGGTCGTGATCTTGGCCACTTTCACCTTGAAAAAGCGCTCTACGGCGGCTTTGATTTCAGGCTTGGTGGAGCTTAGGGTTACTTCGAAAGCAACCCGGTTGAAGGCTTCCGCTTGCGCGGTGCTCTTCTCGCTTAAAATTGGTCTTTTGATAATGCTAACCGACATCTTATCTCCTGAAAGCCCTTAGGCTTTTACAGCCTTCGCTTTGGTTTCGCCTTTGGTCTTCTTGGCTTTAGGAACGTTAGCTCCCTTTTTTTCGCCATCCAAACGCTCGCCAAGGGCCAGCGCCGCGCTCTTCGAGAGCACGAGCCAGTCGTGGTTAACTACGTCGTATACGTTCACACCTTCGATGCGAAGATACTTGTGGCGCTCAAGGTTGCGGGAAGCAAGCTCGAGATCCTTGTTGTTGCCATCTACGATGAGGGCTTTGTTCAAACCGAAGGTGGTGAGCACGGCGGCTACTTCCTTGGTTTTTGCAGCGCCGAGCTTGAAATCATCGATCACTACGAGACGTTCGCTGCCGAACTTATCGGAGAGAGCGGAGCGCATAGCGGCGGCGGCCATCTTCTTAGGAAAGGTTTTGAAGTAAGAGCGCGGCTTAGGGCCGAAGCTTTCACCCCCGCCCGGCATCAAAGGAGAACGGGTAGAACCTTGACGGGCGTTACCGGTACCTTTTTGACGGAAAGGCTTGCGACCACCGCCGCGAACTTCGGCTTTGGTCTTGGTGGAAGCGGTGCCACGACGGCGACCGGCAAGTTGCGTAACCACGGCTTGGTGGATGATCGCAGAGCTAACTTCGATGTTGAACACCGACTCCGGGAGGTCGACTTCGCCAACTTCCTGCTTCTTCGTATTATAAACTTTTACGAGTGCCATTTACTTAGATTCCTATCTGCTTACTTCTTGGCCGATTTAGCGGCGAGGGCTACGGCTTTCGCGTTCGCCTTCTTTTTGGCTTTGGTGATCCGAACTACCCAGTTACGGGAGCCAGGAACCGCGCCTTCGATAAGGAGAAGTTTGTTCTCCGCATCGTATGCAAAAACTTTGAGGTTCTGGGTGGTTTGCGTATCCATACCCATGTGCTTGGCCATTTTGTGGCCAGGGAATACTTTACCTGGGTCGGCGCGGTTACCAATCGAACCCGGGCTACGGTGGGATACCGAGTGACCGTGGGTTGCAGGTTGACCACCGAAGTTCCAAACTTTCACTACGCCCTGGAAGCCTTTACCTTTCGTCGTGCCTTGCACGTCGATGAAGAGGCCGGGGGTGAGGAAATCAGGGCTGATGGCGGCGCCAACGGAAAGGGCCGCATCGGCTTTCGCCAAACGGAACTCTTCCACGTGGTAGAAGCCAGGAACGCCGGCCTTTTGGAAGTGGCCTTTTTCAGCGCGGGTTACGCGTTGGGCTTTCTTCTCTTTGAAAGCGAGCTGAACGCTTTCGTAGCCTTCTTTTTCCGTGGACTTAACTTGGGTGATAACCGTGCTCTCTTGGAGGCTTACTACGGTTACGGGAACCGAACGGCCATCTTCGCTGTATACCCGGGTCATGCCGGCTTTTACGCCGTAAATTACAGGCAAAGCGGCGGAGGCTTTCGCGCCCGTGGTGGCAGGAGCGGCTGCTTCTGCGTTGCTTTGATTTTCTACGTTATTCTCGCTCATAATCTCTCCAAAAGGGCATCAAGCCTAAGACTTGATTTCCACGTCTACGCCGGCGGATAGATCGAGCTTCATCAAGGAATCTACCGTTTGCTGGGTAGGCTCCAAGATATCGATCAGACGCTTGTGCGTGCGCACTTCGAACTGCTCACGCGATTTCTTATCGATGTGAGGCGAACGAAGAACGGTGTACTTGTTGATCACCGTGGGAAGCGGAATCGGACCCGCTACTTTGGCGCCAGTTTGCTTCGCCGTGTTCACAATCTCCCATACGGATTGATCGAGAACGCGGTGGTCGAAAGCTTTCAATTTGATACGAATTTTAGTGTCCATTTACTTATCAACCTCGAATTATTCGATTACGTCGGCTACAACGCCGGCGCCTACGGTACGGCCGCCTTCGCGGATAGCGAAGCGCAATTCTTTGTCCATGGCTACGGGAACGATCAGCGTTACGCTAATCGACACG
>SEDW01000473.1 GCA_004193325.1 Pseudomonadota bacterium
GAAAACCTCTTCCAAATAGACATGCGATATCAGGCAAATGGGAAAAAAATTCAATTATCGGCTGGAAGGGGTCGACAGTGGATTAACGCCCAGTTTTCGGGGGAAAACATTATGCTTCGACTCACAGTTAGTCTGTCCTTGTCTTTGGGACTGTTCGCGTGTTCAAGCGCGAATATGAACGACAGTTCAAAACTAGGAAGTAAGAAGCCGGGCGGCGCCAATGCCAATCCAGAAGCGCCCGAGTCAGGTCTTCCAAACACTCCCGCTGGCACGCCTCCTACGGTCAATAACAATCCTCCGGTGAGCGGAACAGGTACCGTCTATGACGGCTCAATAGGTGGCGAAGGCGGATCGCTCGATCCAATCCTCGGAGCCACACCTGTTATTCCTCCCACTATAATCGCAGGCGCTTCTCTAAGCTGCAGTCTCACCAGTGCAAACAAGGAATTGCGCTGCGAAACCAAGAAAAACGGCGCTTTGATCGACGTCAAACCTCAAGCCAGTTACGCGGCTGCCGGTAATGGTGTGAAGGTGGTTTGGCAGACGCTGGAAATGGAAATGAAGGAGATCGGTGTTTACGTGGCACCAGCACCTTCATTCAGCAGCCAATTCATTGTCTCAATGCGTTTGAGTGCAACCTCCTATCTCACAGATTTGGTTGGAACTGGCGCCTTGCCATTTTACGATCATATTAAAGATCCAAGCTTTGAAGAAAACTTTGCTTTTAATGGAACGCAGAGGGATTTTCTCGCAAGTGAAGTTCCTGCTGCCAAATGGCGCGCGGTTCCAAATGCTTCAAGCAGCTGTCCAGCCGACGATCCTTCATTCATAAGAATTCAGGTGAATGCTGCGGGAACCGTGTCTCCGCATCCTTCCGTCGACGGTTGGAAATGGGCCTCTCTGGTTTCCCGCTGTGCTGCGGAATTAGGTATGGCGGGCAGCAACTATTCGCTGCAACAGGCGATGCCAAATCTCACTGTAGGCAACCTCTATTATGTTACATTTCTAGCTCGCGCCGATGATGCGAATACAGCTACACCGCCCGATGCGATGGTAAGCGCGCAGTGGGGACTTGCTGAAGACACCAAATCGATTACGGTTACACCTGGAGTGGAATGGAAACGTTACAGTATGAATGTGTGGGCAAAGAGCCAGAGCGTGACGCTCAACTTCGAAGAAAAGGGTGCGGCCAGTGACAAGGGAACGCTGATTGATGCTGTCCACGTGCTCGATATGGGCATTCCCCCAACAATGCCCTGATCAATCCTCTGTGTAGGCACTGTCGTGATCGGGATGAAGACTGATCAATATCATCTTTCGACGATCCCGACAGACCCTGGCCCGAAAGCGAAGTGTGACACGAATCGTTGCGATACTCTGATCCCTGTCGCTGCTGTCCAGCGGCTCATAATTAATCCCTCGCTTCTCACCTGCGGTTTTTGATGACGAGCGATAGATATCGTTCCAGGTCATGGTCTCAATCCGGGACAGAGTCTTCAGCAGAAGATCCGCCTCCCTTTTCTCGAGCTTTTCAAATTCCTCTAAAAATCGCGGAAAATTAATATCCACTTCAACTTTCATATGCTGAGTGGATTGAATGTCTTGTTCGGTCTGAGATTTGAAACTGCTCATAGTCCCTCCGCTGGAAGAGGTCAATTCAAGTTCTAGGCCAGAGTATAAGGTGTAGCCTCCGGCGGCAGGTCTCTGAAACCTTGGCCTAATTTAACTGAGCCTAGCCAGGCTTCCCCTTGAATGGCAAAGTTCAAGACAGCAAAATCGTATAGATCTCAGTCGATTCGGAAACGAAAAAGGAGGCCCCTTAAAAAAAGGCCTCCCTCTTACCCTAGGTACATCGAAAGAGAATTACTCTTCGATTAAGATCCAAGTTTGGTTGCTCTGGCCATGGCAAGCCCATTGCTGAATTTTAGCGCCATTACGAAGGCTGTGGTCAATCACGTCGAGGCATTTGCTCGAGTGGTTCGCGTTGATCGTGAAGAGTCCCTGGGTGCTGGTAGGACGAACAAAGAAGTATCCGTTGTTGCCAGCGGCATAAGCGGCTTGAATAAGACGCGCGCCATCATTCAGATTATTGTCAGCGATCTGCAAACGGATTCCCGACTCAACAGGAGTCAGGATAAAGCCCGACTTGTAAGTGAGGGTTGCAAGAAACTTCTGATTATCACCGCCGTGACAATCCCATTGCTGAATCTGCCCGCGTTCACTCAAAGAGTGATCCGCAACATCCCAGCATTTCCCGCTGGCGAGAGACACGATGCTATAGATTTTGCCGTTTTCAACGCTTGAAACGCCAACGGGAAGACTACGCAAAGCCGAGACTTCAGACTGGTCTTCAATCGCTGGGATTTCGATCGATTGAGCGGCGGCCATGCCGCTGACTAGGACTGTCGATGCCAAGAGCATCTTACAAACGTTTTTCATAACAATTTCCTTAACAATATTAGAATCTTGAATAAGATCCAAGAGGAAGCTCCTGTTTAGGGGCTTCCTCTGGAAGACTATCACTCTGTAATTGGAGAACAAGATTCATTAGACGATGTTGTGGAAATTTAAAATCGAGCTGTTCGTCGAAATTGGTAACGGTGAACAAATACCTTCTTAATATTTTCCAAAGACTTTCAGTCTGTTACATATTTTCCGGCATGTCCCTTGCGTTGCCAACACTCTAGCGGACCCAGACCCGGTGGATAGTGTTGGCGCTTTCATTGTCGGTTGCCGCATCACATTCCCATGATTTGGCGTTCACGTCTCCGCGAACATTCCACATCACGTCGGCCCCATCAGCAATGATATGACCGAACGTGTTATCGACGAGAGTGGCATTGCCTTTGTTCTGATCGGCGATATCAACTCCTGCCGGCAAGCTGCCCGTGTGTTTACTGAGCGCTGTGAAACCGGTTTTGATTCCCACACAGCTGCCTTTGCCCTCGGTTATCGCTGTTTTACAGGCTGCATCTTTCGTCTTGAAATGTATGATCTTGGCGTTCGCAGAACTTCGGCAAAAAAATCGTGTTTCCGTAAAGGACAAAGCTTTCAGCATCGCGTTGCTTGCATGGCCCCAGACCTGAGCATTGCCGGAGTCATCGTTACCAAGGGTGTCGGATCCGAAAAGGGGAAGTTTGTTCGCCATGACTGCAACTGCGGGATTGGTTCCGCCCTTGTGGGTGTAGCCCATAACGAGCGTCCAGCCGCCGTTATCCTCCTCCATCCCACAGTAGGCGCTCAGAGAGGTTTTCTCCGTCGCACCAGGGAGCTGAACGTGAATTTG
>SEDW01000474.1 GCA_004193325.1 Pseudomonadota bacterium
AGTTCATGCATCGCAAAGTCTTCTTTCGGACTATCGATCTCGATGTGCACGAGAGCGATGATGTCCTCGGAGTGCATAACGGGGAGAATCACGCGGTTACGGCCCTGCTGAGTGGCTTTTACTTCGGGCGAGAGAAGAATGCCCTGCTTACGCGAGAGCGCATCTTCAAAGGCGCTTCGACTCAGGAGAAAGCCTGGAGTTTCCCGGCTGTAGTTCTTGGTCGCATAGGGAATGAGCTGCCGCTGCTGATGGGACCAGATAAAGATCGCCGATCGCGAGGCGTTGTGAACGATCTTACCCAAGCTTTTCAAAAGAGTATGGCAAGTTTCTTTGAGGTCTTTAATAACGATCAGATTCGAGTGATAATTAAATATGTCGTTGATCGCCTGACCATTGCTCATCATGTTGTTGGCAAGAGCACTCGGGTCGAGACGAACAGCGCGTTTAAAGTGATGACGATGGGGCGCATCGACGTCGATCGGCATTTTAAGGCCTTCGTCCATCTGCATATCAAACTGTTCGAGATCGGTCGTAATGTTGATACCGGCGTCGGGCGCGACGAAGGTTAGTTCCGTCGAACCAACCAGAATTTTGTCGCCGTTGCTCAGAGTGGAGTTGATTACACGGTCGCCGTTGATATAGGTCCCGTTCCTTGAATCCAGATCTTCGAGGATGAAAAGCCGGCCACGGCGTTTGATGCGAATGTGATGCCGTGAGGATTCCGAGTCGCGAATGACAATGGTATTGGTCGGGTCTCTGCCAATGGACGCGGGGAATTCTTTTAACTCAATACGGTCGCCCGCATTGTGTCCCCGTTCAACGATGAGAAAGGCAGAAGTCATTCACGTTCTTTCTAAGACAGGATTTCTCTCATCCTGGTATCGGCAAAAGGGAAATTTGATTGAGTGTCTTAAGTTTGGTCAGATTCTGCCGACACGTAAGAATGAATCGGCACCGAGGGGGTCTCATGAAATTATTCATATGTTTTGCCTACATGCTGCTCCTCCTTGATACGGTGCAGGCGGCTCCCCTGCCGCCTTTGGGCAAGAGAAAATACATCCTCGATGTCAAACGCCCCGAGCGCCCCGCTCAAATCGAGGGAATTGAGTCACCCGCCTCCGATCTCGACGGCGGGATGATGAAAGATCCGATTCCATTGGGTGCAAAGATTAATCTGACCCGAAAAGAGGTCAAAGATCCAGAACGCGTGATCTCGAAGACCTCGCGCATGAAGTTTGAAAAGGTTGCCGTGGGCGGACGCTACTCAGTTCCCCGCGTGTCCTTTGAAAAGGACCGCAAAGAGATTCGTCACGCCGATGAGCCGATAAAACAGGATTATAAGAAGAAGGTGCAGGAATCCGAGCAGATCCTTAAGGACCTGAACTGGTAAACCTGCCGCACGACCCCCCAGGCCAGCCCCCCCCGAGGTTCTTTCCCGTTTTTCCGCCAGGCACATTCAGTGATATGTTCTTTATTTATGAAGCGGTTGTATCACCTGCCTGGCTGGCTGGTCAATTTATTTTCGCTTTATCGATCAAATATATCTTCTGGCATTAACTGCCTGAATGTTCAGGAATAAAATGAGCTTAATCGACTATTTGCATGACCTTGATCTGAAAATTCTTCATGTCATAAACACAAATCTGGCTCATTCGTGGAACGATATTCTCTTTCGAGTCTGGTCCTCAGAAGCGCCCTGGTTTGCTTTGGCAGGCTTTTTCTTTCTCCAAACTGCCTACCGTAGGCAGTGGGGAAACTTCCGATCGCTCCTTTGGCTTGGCGCGACCGTAGGTTTCGCCGATGCTTTTGCCGCGCAGATTATCAAACCCTGGGTGGGACGCATTCGCCCCTGTAAGCTCGATGAGTTCGTCCGAGTCGTCGATGGCTGCGCGGGGAGTTTAAGCTTTCCTTCGAACCACTCTGCAAACGGAGCGGCCTTCGCCGTTTTCTGGCTCCTTTGGAAAGGACCGAGAGCGGGAGCGCTGGCTTTGGGCTGCATGTTCTTCGTGGGCTTTTCAAGGGTCTACCTTGGAGTGCATTATCCGAGCGATGTCCTCGGCGGATTTGCTATCGGCTCGGTCATTGCCGTCATTTCGTTTGCGATCTATAAGGCCTGGGACCACTATAGGGCGACGCGGATCGCTAAAAAATCGGCATAAAAAAAGGGGCCCGATGGCCCCTTCGCTTATTCTACTAAAAAACTGCTTAGGGCTCTTCAGGGAAGAACTTACCGTCTTTTTCCGCGAGGTCACGCAGAAGTTTTGATGGCGCAAAGCGAGCACCGAATTTCTCTTCCAAACTCTTCAGCTTGTTCAAGACATTCTTAGATCCCAAATGATCGACATACTTCAGTGGACCGCCAAGGAAAGGCGGGAATCCAAGGCCGAATACCGCTCCGATGTCACCATCGTAGGCGTGATTCAAAACGCCTTCTTCCACACAACGAATCGTTTCGTTGATGAAGATGAATACGCAGCGATCCTGAATGTCTTCAGCGGGTACAAATTTATAGGTACGTTTATCGTCGCCCATAAGTTCGTAGATCGACTCGTCCGGACCAACCTTCTGGCCATCTTCATAGGTAAAGAAGCCTTTGCCGTTTTTGCGGCCAAGACGTCCCGACTGCTGAATGGCGCCGAGGCCGTTCGGGAGTTTCACGCGGTCAGGGAAGGAGTTGTTCATCTCGTCGAGTACGTGAATACCGACGTCGATACCCACTTCGTCCATGAGCGTAATGGGTCCCACTGGGAAACCAAAATCAGTCAGGGCGCTGTCGATTTCTTCGATGTTCGAGCCTTCTTCAAGAAGAAGTGAGGCTTCGGCGAGGAAAAAGGCCAGAGCGCGGGTCGTATAAAAGCCCGGGCTGTCTTTGACAACGATGATCTGCTTACCCATTTTCAAACCGATGCGGAAGGCGCGATCTGCGGCCCAGTCAGCGGTCTTGTCGGTAACCACGATCTCAAGCAAAGGCATTTTTTCTACGGGAGAGAAAAAGTGCATGCCGAGTACACGTTCCGGATGTTTGGCTTTTGCTGCAATACGGCCGATTGGAAGGGCCGAAGTATTGGAGGCAAAGACCTGATTTTCGTGAGCTTTGGCTTCTGCCTGAGCAAGGATTTCCTGCTTAAGGCCTACATCTTCAAACACAGCTTCGATCACGATATCGGCAAGTTTGAAACCTGTGAGGTTTTGGCCTGGAGACATATGGGCGAGTTTGGTTGAGAGTTCGAAAGGCTTCAAACGGCCCTTCTTAACCTTCTTCATGAAGTACTTGTAAGCCCCGGC
>SEDW01000475.1 GCA_004193325.1 Pseudomonadota bacterium
TCTTGCTCATCGCTTTTCATCCTGTTCGTCATGGGAAGACGTTTTTGTAGCAAAATTTTTTCTCTGGCTGGGCCAGCTTCTTCTTTAAGATCTCGCCATTTGATCCTTCCCATGGGGACGAAATTCTTCAACAATTTAATCCTCGAACGATGAGGTCCATGGATGGCAACGCTTTGACAGTCAGCAGTTCGAAGATCATTTCGAGTAAAATCAGATTTTCTGACTGTGCAGCGGAAGGGAGGAAAAGATCTTCTCGTTTCGGAAAATTTCTGAGAATGAGGCCATGCCACGAATAAAATTCAAATTATTTGTGACCTCAGAAACTTTTACGCTATGATTCGATCTGAATTTCAAGGAGTTGGAATGCGGAAAGGTGAACTCGCACGTTTGCATATCATCGAAAAGGCTGCGCCGGTGTTTAATCAGCTCGGTTATGGTGGAACTTCGCTAGCTCATCTGACGGAAGCGACCGGCTTTGAGAAAAGTGGTATTTATCGCCATTTTTCGAGCAAAGAGGATCTCGCCTGCCAGGCCTTCGACTATACGTATCAGATCGCCTGGAACACTAAGTTCGCTTCCCTGAAAGACCTATCGTCGGGCATTGCCAAGGTCGAAGGTTTCATTCACAATTTCTTTTCCATTCGTTCGCCCGTTCCTGGTGGATGCCCTATCTATAACAATGCTGTCTTTGCCCGGGAGAGTAATCCGGCCCTCAAAAAGCGTTCCCAAAAAGGCTATAAATGCTGGGTTAACGCACTCAAAGACTTCATTGACGAAGCTAAAGCCGAGGGCGAAATACGAGCGAACATTGATTCCGAAAAGCTGGCCTCCTTCCTCCTCGTTTCTCTCGAAGGCTCACTCATAGCCAATAATCTTATCCAACGCGTTGGTATCTCAAACGACACTGCAGATGAACTTATCGACTACCTCCGTACCAAACGTCCTTAAATTCTGGACGCAAAAAAGGCCCTTCCAGAGCGAAGAGCCTGATCGCATGATCACTGGATATTAAAACGAGGCCTGATACTCTGACCAGAGTTGATCAACGCTCTTGCCCGTTGTCTGCTGCCAGAAGTTGTCATTCCAATTCTTCGCCGCTTTATTCAACTTATAAATAAAGTCAGGATACTTCTCATCGAGGTAGAGAATGAAATAGCCCGTGGTGGTGTAGGATCCGAGATAGTTGCCACCCTTTTGTTTACGGTTTTTGGGATAGAGACCGGCACGTGCGCGAATCGCATCACAGAGCCCTTCGCTGAGCGGAGTGTATTTGCCATCTTTCCAAAAGTTTTGATAGAGGTGGTTGATCTCATGAACCATCACCCCATACATTTCCTGTTTGATGTCAGCAGCGCCTTTCCCAGTAGCAAAAGACTTGATGTAATTGCCGCTAAAGAAGATGCGGTCCAGACCTGGATTCGCGTAAGCAACTCCATCATGACTATCGATCGTTACCGTTAGCTTTTTAAAGCTGCGAAACTCCGCTGTGGCTTTATACATCTGTGTACAGTCGGACTGAGCGATGTCGGCCAATATTTTTTCGTAGTCGGGAATCGCCGATTTAAAAATCGCCGTCGCTGCTGCGTTCTGATCGACCAGAACAATTTGCTCAGGACGACAGGCTGCTTTCACCGCTGCATCGATCACGGGCTCCGTAGGGGTCGGCGTCGGAGTGGGTGTTGGCGTCGGAGTAGGAGTCGGTGTTGGGGTTGGAGTCGGGATAACCGGCTTCGGTGTAGGGATAACCTCATCATCACCTGAGGTCGGAGTGGTGCCGGCATCGATATCATCTTGATCATTATCATTTTGTTCAACGGGATCTTTTACCGGCTTGGTGCTGCCGTTCGCATCTTCGCTATCATTGGTCGCAGCTTGTTTTTTGCTTGAACCACTGTAGTTGACAGGGCGTTCATTGCTACAAGCGAGGAAGACCGGCGAGATCGAGAGTGTGAGTAGTCCCGCGAGTAACTTCAAAGATAGATTTGCTTTCATACGGTCCCCGAATCGATACGTGACGAATCCTAGCTCACTGATCGGCAGGTATCGGGGAAACTTATAGATTTAATTGAGAATTAATGAAATCTTAAATGATTTTATGGACTTGAATTTGATCAATTTCCTTCATTCCGGGCCGCGATGACTACCCGTCCGGTCCGTTTTTCGAACAATGGCCCCAAAGAAAAACGGCTTGCTCGAGACTGAGCAAGCCGAATGATGAGAGATTTAAATCAGGCGCCTTTTAGATTTTCGACCTTCACTTCTGTATCAACCGGATCAAGTGCCACGGCCTCTCGAGCGCCGCGCGGTGCTCCAAGCAAGGGTTCATCCTCTTTCGTCCAGGAGAATGGCTGCATTCTTACTTCACGATTCCAGCCCGCTCCGCTGTGTTTCGCAGAATGGTAGACAATCCATTCCTGACCACGGAAATGAATGAAGGAAGCATGTCCCGGGCCGTAAACGTCAGCTGTCTTCGAGAAGATGGGAGTGGCCTTTTTCTTCCAATTTCTTTTGTCGAGAATATCCCCACCGAGGAAGGTGAGCAGGCCCATTTGATAGTCATCGGTCCAGCTGCCGCTTGCCGAATAGACGAGATGGAGTTTACCGTTCTTTTTGATCGCTGAAGCTCCCTCGTTGACGTAAGGAGGTCCGCCCATCTTTTCCCAGGAGTGTTCAGGCGACGAGATCATCATACGATCACTGCCTTTTACTTTGACCTTGATCTCTTTGATTTCGACCGCACCAATACCCTTCGCAAAATTGAGGATGTTGCGGCCCTTTTGAAGCTTGATGTATTCGTAGTGAGTCTGCCAGTTGTCTTTACCCGTGCTGTGATAGTGAAGACCTACATGGGTCTCATCATTAACGGTCAATTGATGCATGGAACTGCTGTCACAGGTATAGCCTACCTCTAACACATATTCCCCGGCTTCGAGAGCTTCCACTTCGACATCGACGAGAGTGCTCGACTCGAGATCCTTCGATTTCTTTTTCAACTTTCTCGACTTCAGAAGTCCCTTTTTACCGGAGACCAGGGTCCAGGGATTTTTCATTTTGGAGATGTAGAGATTTTGCTGAGTGTTGGCTCGTCCGTCCCAACCCGACCAAACAAAATAACGCTCGCCGTCTTCGTGCTCGATAACAGTGCCGTCGATAGCCCAACGATCTGTTTCAGGACTGATTTGTCCTTTGAAACGGTAAGGACCCTCAGCTTTATCCGCTTCGAGAACATAGTTGCGATGCGTGCTGTTGCGGCCGTTGGAAGCTGCAAAGTATATATACCACTT
>SEDW01000476.1 GCA_004193325.1 Pseudomonadota bacterium
TGACCGAGGAGGCCGCGCCGTTGGTCTTCTTTGAAGGTGATTTTTCCGGAAGCGGGTTCGGCGCTATAGAGCCACTCGAGATCAGCGCCAGCAATTGTATAGTCGGCTGTGAGAAGATTCTCATAGGTTCCGGTTTTGGGATCGAAGAGCGTGTCGACAAAGAAATCACGGGATTCCTTAGCCATTGCCGTCTTCGCAGCCGCTGTGAATTCAGTGACCTTGGTCTCATGGCTTTCGACCGCTGTACTGACGAGCCACATATCTGCAAACTCTGCCCAGGCGCTTTTTGCGTTGGCTGTAGCAAGTAATCGTTCCGCTTGTGCCTTGATAGTCGCAGGATCTTTGAGGGAGCCCTTGGCGGCTAGTGCACGTAAAGTTTCGTCAGGCGGTCGGCGGAGAACAAGATAAGAAAGGGCCGAGGCGGCTTCCCAATCTGTTAAATCGTAATCGCCCGCAGAATTTTTGACGCCGAGTTCGGTTCGGTAGAGAAAACCTCTTGAGACGATAAGAGCTTCGACAAGAGCACGAGCGGCCTCATCAGCTTTGCTGCCATCGGCGATCAGCTGCGCGCCGAGGGATGTGAGGTTAGTCAACTCTTCGGCTGTTAAAGGGCGACGCCAGGCGAGTGCGCCAAGTGTCGGAAGAATCGTTTTAAAGCAGGCACTGCCTTGGGCAGAACAAGGAAAGAGCTTCGCGATATCAACCTTGGCCGATACGCTCGCCGCAAAGCGAATGTAGCCGCTCAAGCGGCGTTCATCGACAAAGTTCGCCTGGGTCATGGCCGTATCGAAGCCGCCGGCGCTTTTTTGAATGTCTTCGGCAAATTCTGAGGTATCGAGACCAGTGCTGAGGCCAAAGACATCGGCAACTGTGTTGCTGATCTCGATGTTGCTCAACTTACGGATCGAGCGAAGACCTTTCACAACGTTGTCTTTACACGCGAGAGCAAAGGCCTCACCGCCGTTGTCCGTGGCAGGGATGATGGTTCCGGGATTAGAGTCATCAGTCTGTCCGCCGCCGCCTCCGGATTTTTTGTAAGCGGGCGGCTTATTGCAGGCTTCGGTGAGGAAGACGGCAAATGCGAGAGCTGCAATGGTTTTGTAACGGAGTATTCTCATGTGAATACCTCCTTGATTGGACCCGAATGTTTGGTGTAGCCGACTTCGTTGATATCGGTGAGACCGAGAAGATGGGCTGCAGTCACGAGCGCGTGATTATAGGGACGATTTTTGATCTTGATGAGGCGATTACCCTTCATCGTTCCGCCGAGGTTACCAAGCATAAAGGTAGCGATGTTATCACTCCAGTGATTGGTCGCAGGAGCACCGATATCAGTTGCGACATAGATAAGGGTTTCATCAAAGGAAGAGTGATCGCCGACTTTGAGGGATTTAAGATCCTGGGCGAGCAGTGCAATTTCTTTCATCTGCCCTTGTTGCAAACGGGCAAAGTCATCGAGAGCCTGCTGATTATCGCCGTGCGCGAGCATATGATGGACTTGCGAGAGCTGCGGTATACCGTCGGTCATGATGTGGCCGTTGAGTTGCGAGAGACCCATTTGCAAAGTCGCAACACGCGAAATATTGCAGGCAAAGGCTTGGGCAATGATCTGGCGCTGAAGCGTGTAGACCGCAGGCGTATTCTTTGCGTCGTGATACCACTTGTCAGAGACGCCGGCGACTTTCATCAATTTGCTAGGATCGCAGGAAGCAGAGACTGTGCCACCGCCGGTCGAAGGATTCATGGTGCTGTTGAGGTCGGCGTTTAATTTGTCGATCGCTGAGACGTGATACTCGAGCGCTTCTTTATCAACCGGACCGAGGTTGTCTTTGAGATATTTGAGGTCGTTCTTTAGGTAGTCGAGCAGACGCTTGCGGCCACTGACAACGTTTGCCTTAGCTTCGGTCTGCGATGTGGTTCCACCTGGGGCCTGAAACATTCCAAAGTATTTATCAAAGGCAGCGTTCGGATTGTCTTCGGCCAGCATGAGCTTGCCAGTCTTGTCGAAAGATATGGTTTTGGTAAACGAGGCATCGGAGCTATTACTCTTGATGCCAAGGTTCATCACCGATGTGCCCCATTTATCAGCAATCATCTGATCGACAGAATAAGCGTTGGGCACCGCACCTGTGGTGTCGGGCGTATTACCTTCAGGACCTGTATAGGCGCCGTAGCCGGCGAGCACCTGATACTGACCGCCGCCGTGGTTACCGGCACCGATCTGCTGCAGTCCGTGGAAGAGGATCATTTCGCTCTTCAGACTTTCCAAAGGCGACGTCACCATCGGTAAAGTCCCGATCGTCGTCCCTGCCGTTGGCCAGAAGGTGTTTTCGTAAGTGCCCGACCCGAAGTGGACAAAAATCGCGCGTTTCGTCAGCGCAGTTGCTGCCTTCGCATCGGCGATGTCGAGCACTCTAAGGAGTGGGAATAATAAGATTGATCCGCTTGCGCGTTCGATGAGTCTTCTTCGACTTAATCCGGATCGAGTGAGCATACTGTCCTCATTCAGGTCGTTGACCGTGCTCTCCCAATATCGGATTACTCGCCGAAAGTTTTATTGGTTTTTTCTTAACAAATTTAAGGACTTTCTCTTCATCAATTGTTCAGAACATGGATTGGATGCAACTGAGATAATCAAAATATTAAATTGATAAATGTGGATTGGTACCAGAGCCTTACAAGGCTTTCTAATTTGACTTTGACGGATTGACGATAAGTTCACATTCCAATCTGCAGGAGCTGAGATGAATTCGGCCTTAAGGCTTGTCATTCCCTATACCTTTTTCCTGGCATTAGTTGCCTGTGGGAAGTCCAATGGCTTTCAGGCTCAGCAGAACGTCGCTCATGCTGCCCAGGACGCGAAGTCGGAAGCTCCCGCACAATCGGAGGGAATCAAAGCAGGGGATCTGACGAGTGAAGTCGGAGAGGTCAGGGTCATTACAACTCCTATCGCCGAATCACCCGTAGTCGTGGCCGGTGCTTCGCTTACCTGCTCCCTCGCCGCCGAAATCACGACCGTATCCTGCCGAATCTATGATGAGGCGTTGAAGCCTTATGTGAAAAATCAGACGGAAACCATCAAGTGGGAAATTCTTACAGACAATGGAACAATCCCCCTCGCGGCCAGCGAAATTGCAACTGAGAAGTCAGGCGTATTTTACTTCTTAAATTATGGCCTTCAAGCATCGTCCATCCTTCAGGCGAAGATCATCGACGGGCTGGTCGAATACACCATGAAATATGATCTGAAAAGCCTTACTAAGCCTAACATACTCCAAAG
>SEDW01001391.1 GCA_004193325.1 Pseudomonadota bacterium
GTGCTGTTAGGAATTGCGCTCGGAGGGGCGTGGTCCCTCTCAACGGCCCTCGCCATGAGGCTTGTGAACCCAGAAGATGTTCCAAAAGCTCTAGGCATCATTCACAGCGGAGCTTCTCTTTCGGCTGTCCTAGCTGCTCCGTTAGGTAGCTTTGTTGGAAATCTGATTGGATGGCGAGATACGTTCCTTCTTGCGTCTGCATTAGGGAGCTTAGCATTTGCTTTTCAATGGTTCGCGCTGCCGTCACTAAGGCCTCTGGAGACAGTCCATTTGAGAACAACAATTGACGTTTTAAGGAAGCCTCTCTTTATATATGGACTTATTGCAACCGCGCTGGCTTTCTGCGGACGGTTTGCTTCCTTCACGTACATGAGGCCTTTTCTTGAGCAAACGACTGGTCTCCATGGATCAGAGATTTCAGGCGTATTCATGATTTTCGATCTCGCATACTTTTTTGGAACTCTTTTCATCGCGCGTTATGTGGGCAAGCATCTGAAGACGATGCTCATAGTTCCGCCTCTCTTGCTTTCGATCGCATGTGCTGGACTTATAATGTTTGGATCGCAGATCATTCCCACGATCGGCTTTATTTTCCTTCTTGGANNNNTCTGAAGACGATGCTCATAGTTCCGCCTCTCTTGCTTTCGATCGCATGTGCTGGACTTATAATGTTTGGATCGCAGATCATTCCCACGATCGGCTTTATTTTCCTTCTTGGAGCGGCTTTTGCGCCCATACCGATCGCTTGGTCCACGTGGACAGCTTCGTCTGCTCCTGACAACACGGAAACCGCTGGCGGCCTCTTTGTAGCGGCAGTGCAGCTGTCTGCTGCAATGGGGGCAGTTGGTGGAGGGCTTATATTTGATACTAACGGATCGAATGGCGTTTACGCTTTAAGTGCTGTGTCGTGGGTAGGTTCCGCTCTACTCGCTTTTACTTTGTTTCGGTCGAATTCGAATTCCGAACGATTAAAATTTCCAATTAGGAGAACGACGTGAAAAAGAATCTATCGATAATTATAATGGGTTGGTTACTGGCAAATGGAATTTTTGCAAAGGAATCGGCTGTTAAGTCTGGCGGCGGTGAGAGGCCGATTAAAATCATCAATGCTCAGTCGAAGTCGGTTGTTGGCCCTACGGAAACCTTCACCGGTAAAGTCAAGGTCACAACAGTTCTGAATCCCGACGACTCTTCCTCGATCTCTTGCGCTTCAGTTGCTTTCGAGGCTGGGGCGAGATCTGCCTGGCACTCGCATCC
>SEDW01000477.1 GCA_004193325.1 Pseudomonadota bacterium
TCTTTGCCGTCGTGAATCGGCGCTGGCACTCTAAGTCGATTCGAGATCACGAGTTCCTTTTTCCCGTCAGGCATCACAATATTGATTCGCTCGACATCGATCTCGGTAAATTTTTGATTTTGAATAACGGATTTAGCAGCGAGAGTCACAAGAGATGCGCCTGCGATCGAGCCGATGAATAGGATTTGTTTAAGCCGTCTATTTTGTTTCTGAAGTTCGATCAAGAGGCGGTCATCCATGGAACATTCCTTAATTCTACATGCTATCGATGAAGCTAAAAGCCGCACGTAGCCTGTGTTTAAAAAAGAAATATATAGATTTTTATCCGAGCCGACTATTCGTGCAAATACTCAGCGCAACCCAAGTTAGACCAGAGCTCAAAAAAAGAGCCAGGGCAAAACCCTGGCTCTCTCTATCAAACAACTGACTTTCGTCAGCTCAAGATTAGAACGATTGTGTCAAGTTCATGAAGTACGAACGTCCGTAGTAGCTCGAACCGTAGAGTGACGAATTGGAGATGACCGCGCCTGTGTAACCACCAGAACGGTAAAGACCACCAAGTTTGTCCATGATGTTATTAACACCAACGGTTACTGAACCCGAGTCAGCATACTTGTACAGGAACGAGGTGTTGTACTGAGTAAACTCATCGACTTGGTCGTTGTAGTAGTAATCAGCATAGGTATCCATGTTCTCTGGATCTGGCTCTTGTTTCGCAATAGTCATTGTCGAAATTGTCCAGGTGACTGGCCCGAGGGTCGAGCTCAAGTCATTGTTCCAACGCCAGCGTGGGCTTCCTTCAAGACCGTTGTATTGCTTAACGGTATTGTCAGCACGAAGGCTTTTCGAAGAAAGGGTACGAGTACTATCGGTTTTGTAAGCCATTCCCACGTCACCGAGTTTCCACTTAACACCGCCTTCAAATTTGACGAGGTATTGAGTCGACCAACCGATATTCGTGTAAGGACGGCGAACCGAAGTAATGTAGTTGTTCGTTGGCTCAGTGATAATTGTGTTATCGCCTGTGCCGCGACCAGCGAAGTAATCATCTACGATATCCTGGGTAGGACGTAGAGAGAACTCATCGGTGATCTTGAATCCAGCATAGTCAGCTGAGAAATAGATGTCTTGAGTTGGCTCGAAAAGAACACCGATTGTGTAGGTGCTGCCTTTCTCTGGATTGAGGTTTTTGTTACCAGGGTTATCGGAATAAATCTGGTGAGTTTGACCTTCAACACAGGGGTTGCCGTCAGCCGCCTGGTAGCGACACCATTCTTCATCACGAATGGAAACGTAACCGCCGCCGCCTTCTTTGTGGATGTAGTTCAGTTCAGGAGCGCGGTACGAGGTACCCATGGTCGAACGAAGTGTCATCCATTCCGTTGCTGTCCATTTTCCACCGAGGGTGTAGTTCGTGGAATCGCCGAAATCTGAGTACTGATCGAAACGAACAGCCGCATCAAGGTCAACAGTTTTTGCAACTGGAGCCAGGAGCTCTGCGTAGATCGAATTTACGCTACGATCACCCTTACCGCTCACCGCTTCCGTTCCTGTGAAACGAGGTTGGTTTTGGAAGAATTCTGTATCAGCACCGTTTGGCGTTTGAAGATAAGTTTCAATACGCGAATCGAGACCGAGGTTGATCGCAAGCGGACCGCCTGGAAGTTGGAAAAGCTCACGGCCTGCACCGAGAGTTACACCAGTCATGGTGTTCTTCTCAGAGGAAGTCATGGTCTTAGTCATATCAGCGATCAAAGCGTGGTTACGGTTTGGATCAGCGATGATGTAGGTCGGAGCAACGGTTGGAGCCGCTGTGCCATCGGCATTGAAGCTGATACCGTGCATGATGCGGGCATAGTTCAAACGGTCAATTACGTTATAAACCTGACGATGGTTTTCTGTCACGAAGTGAGAGAAAGTTGCATTACCAGTCCAGTCCGAATTGATTTTTGTCTCAAAAGAAACGAGGCCACCGTAGGACTGATCTTTGTTTCTGTTTACACGATCCGGAGCATCGCGATCTATTTGACGAATTTCCACGCGTGCCGCTGGATCTTCATTCAAGCCGATGTTCAGGCCATTTGCTGTCGCGCCTGAGATCGTTTGATAACGGTTGTTCAGATAGTTGATACCTGAGAAGTAGTTGCCGCTGTTACCGCGGGCAACGCTCTGACTGTAAGTCAGGAAGGTGTGGATTTTTGAATCTTCAGACAGCTCATATTCGCCAGTTGACGAGACGAAACCGCGCTCGATCTGACCCAAAAGTTCTGCCGAACTGTTATCGCGTGAGTTGCCTACGCAGTAGAGTCCACGATCTGGATCTTCAGGACCTCGAAGATCCGAAGTTTGTGAACAGTTTGCGCTTGGACGCCAAAGGCTTACCGGCTGACCTGGGTTGGTTACTCGGTAAGAGTACTGACCTGCTGGCGCAGCACCGATGCTGTTCGCAAACTTGCCATCACCGAGATTGAAGTCACGGTTTTTGGTAAGAAGACGAGCTTCTTTCTCATAGCCACCGCTGACGATGATGTGAGCCTTGTCACCGATCGAAGCACCCGTGGTGACGTCGAGACCAAACTTGTTACCACCTGGATGCTGCGGTACGCGAAGGCTGGTTGACACGGTTGTGCCTTCAAGGTTTTTCTTGGTGACAATGTTCATAACACCAGCAACCGCATCCGAACCGTAAACCGCAGAACGTGAACCCGTGAGGTATTCAACGCGCTCGATCATGGCGATCGGAATAGTCGAAAGGTTAGTACCGCCCAAAGAAGCATCTTTAGGAAGGCGCTCACCGTCGATCAAGACGAGAGTACGGCCGGCACCGAGACCGAAGAGGCTGGCTGTTTGCGCACCGGCGCGAACGTAGCCTGAAGTACCAGCAAAGTTACCCGTGGTCTGACTCGATGAGTTACGAATCAATTCACCCAGGTTCGAAACGCCCGAACGTTGGATTTCTTCATTCGAAATCACGGTAGTCGTCGAAGAAGTTTCCACAGACGAACGCTTGATGCGTGAACCGGTGACTTCAATTCGTTCTGCTTTGACGCCAGCAGCAGTACCAGAAGTCTCTGTTGCTGCTTTGACTTGAGCAGGTTCAACAACAGCTGCAGCAGGAGGCGTAGTGCTATCACTAGGCTCTGTGGCAGGCGTTGGGGTTGGTCCAGGAACTGCGGCATCTTGAGCCAAGACTGGCTGGGCACTAAGAACAAGACCAGCGAGTAGCGCCAGGCTGATTCTTCTAGACGTGATGTCTCTCATGAAGAAACCTTT
>SEDW01000478.1 GCA_004193325.1 Pseudomonadota bacterium
AAAGTAGCTGCATTTGATGCTGTGGATATAACTAAGAGCGTTTTGTGATCTGGGGAGAAGCCTAGACCATGAACGTTTACTTCACCCTTGTATATTGGGCTAAGAACATCAGGACGCGAGTTGCCAAGGCTGATCTGCCCTAAGAGGGTATTTGACGAAGGATCAAGAACTGACACCGTGTTGCTAATTTGGTCAGCTGCGTAAACTCGGTCTGTCGGCTTTGGGAGAGCTGAAGCGTTCACCGAAAGAAAACAAGGTAGGAGACAAACAACTTTTTTCCAATCGATCTTCATTTTAGAACCTTTCTTTGGTCTTTGACTTGGCTGCGTTTGAGAACAGATTTCATGAGATCAATCTCCGTCTGCTGCTCAGTAATGATCTGTAGCGCCAGGTTTCTGAGGGCTGGATCTTTACCGTGGAGAAGAAGCGCTTTAGACATATCAATAGCACCTTGATGATGAGGGATCATCATTTCGGCAAATGCTGTATCCGGATCGAGCGATTCAACTTGCGCGTGCATATCGCGATGCATAATATCCATAGCCTCATGAACGAGATCCCTATAGGACCTTGAAGAGTCAGCGATGAAGGAATTCGCAGCAAGAGGAAGACTCATGCCCGTCAGTAGACAGATAAAAACATTACTTTTTTTCAAAGATGAATCCAGTTCTGTAAAATTCCAACCAGCGTCAAGCTTGCCATCACGAGCCACAGAGTTATCCCCTGAGCCAAGGGCCGAAAGCCCATAGTTTTAAGTATGCTCTTGTTGAGATTGCTGCCTATAAGGAAGAGTGTCAAAACCATTAATCGTTTTGCACCTGCGTCTAGGTAAGCGCAGATCGATCCTAAGGCAGGAATCCAGGTATAGAGAGCGGCAGTTATAAGAAATCCTAAAATAAACCAGGGATATTTTCTTTTCGCGTCAGACTGACTGGATACATCTTTTCTCTTAGAAACGAAATATCCTACAGCGATCGTTACCGGGACTATCCAGAGGGCTCTGGCTAGTTTCACCGTGGTTCCGACTTCCAAAGCCTTTTGCCCGTAAGTAAGCGTTGCCCCAACTACTGAGCTGGTATCATGGATCGCAAGAGCACTCCACAATCCAAATTGTTCTTGGCTCATATGGAAAAAGAGTCCGATCTTTGGAAAGACAAAAAGTGCGATAGAATTAAGAAGAAACACGATGCCTAAGGCCACAGAAATCTCGTGTGCTTTAGCCTTGAGCACTGGAGAGACAGATGCAATAGCACTGCCTCCGCAAATTGCAGTCCCGACCGATATTAGAACGCTGGTATCAGGGAACACTTTCAACCTACTGCCCAAAAAGAGGCCGAGGCCGATAGCTACGCTGATTCCTATGAGCGTGTATGAGAATCCCTGGAGACCGACTTTTGCCACGACATGAAGATTCATACCAGCGCCAAGTCCAACCACTGCCAACGATAGAAACTTATGGGTGAGCGACTTCGTTTGCTCGGCAAATGGGTTCGTTAGCGCAATACCAAAAAAAAGCCCCAAACCCAAGGCGACTCCCGAGCTGATCCCTGGCCAGAAGAGGCAAGTTAAGGCCACCGCCAGAAAGCTACCTCTTAAAACCCAGATTTTGTAATTATAACTCTCAGTATTCATGAATGTTTTCCTCAGTGAGACACGGCTACCTTGCCAAGATAGGAATACTATCGGCTCTTAATATCAGTATCAAAAGACGTAAAATACGATACTCTATCAGTTATTCTGATAGAAGGGGATTACGATGGTTTCTTCGTTTCACTCCAAAGTAAATCTTTCGCTCTTAAATACTTTTGTGATTGTTGCCGAGAAGAAAAAAATATCCGTTGCAAGTAGAGTTTTGAAGCTCTCGCAACCGGCAGTGACGGCACAGATTCACAAGCTCGAGGAACAGATTGGAACCTCGCTGTTTGCTCGTTCCATTCGAGGCGTGGCACTGACGAAGGAAGGGGAATTGTTTTACGGAAGCGTAAAGAAAATTCTGGATTTAATCGAAAAATCTATTCAGGAAGTTTCGAAATCGGAAGATCCAGAAGAGCATCTTTCGATACTCGCAAGTCGCACATTAGGTTCTCATGTACTTCCGTCCTTTGTTATGGCGTTTGCAAAACGACATCCAAAAATCACGTGCCAACTTTCAATTGTTAATACCGAGACAGCCATCCAACGCGTTCGGGAGGCGAAAGACACTTTCGCAATGGTCGAAGGCTTCTCCCGAGCAGTGGGGGTATCGACCAAAAGATTTTTCTCCGATGCACTTCTGCCTGTCGCTTCACCTGAAATCGCCTTAAAAATTAAGGATTCTAAAGGGCTAAAAAGCCATCCGGTACTATGGCGAGAGAAGGGCTCGGGTACGCGGGACGTTATCGAAAAAGCATTGCTGAAATATGGCTATTCAAAAAAAGACCTTGTTCCACTATTTGAATTCGAATCGTCGGAGGCAATCATCTCGGGCTTGAGAGAAGGAGTGGGGATCGGCTTCCTTTCACGCTGGTCTTTAGAAGATGATTTGAATCTGGGCCGACTCAAGATTATTGCCCTTCCGAATTTTACCATGAAAAGAGATTTTTCTTGGATACTTCCTCCCCAAGGCTTATCCGGTATCTCAGCCATTTTTTTCGATTTTGCTGAAAAACTTAAGGTGGAGCGGGGCTACAGCTATTAGCTGCCGAAATTAACGAAGACTCAAAAGATATCCAGCCATGAAGATGCCGAGCGTAGCAAGGATGATCGAAAGAATCCGCTCAAAGGGCCAAGCGTTTGTGAGAATCTCGAGCCCTGCCTCTAGCCGCTTAATCTGGGCGGCATATATCTTCGCCGAGATAAAGCAGGTTGCTGATCCAAGAATAAGGAGTGTAACTCCAACTCCTAGTGACAATCCTGGAGTTTCAAAGACGTGGGCTTGACCAGTAGAAGCCATTTCTTTGATGAATAGACTAAACCTTGCCAGCACGAAACCAAAACCCATCATTGCCAGTCCCGTTCGAATCCAGGCCAGCAATGTTCTTTGTGCAGCATAGCGAACTCGTGGATCTAGTTTGGTCATGAGGCCACCTTCGACTTGTAGAATATTTGAAGTTAAAAACAGTGAAAATGAAATTGAAAAAAAGACCGAATACGAAAAAGCCCCGAAGCAAAACTTCGAGGCTTTTTCGTAATCAGTCCGTAAGAAAAAAGTAGCGGGGGCAGGATTTGAACCTGCGGCCTTCGGGTTATGAGCCCGACGAGATACCAAGCTTCTCCACCCCGCGGTATCTCCACCCCGCGGTAAGATCAGTGTTATATGCCCCAGCCCTCATGATGTCAACGTCTGGATACAATTCTTTTCATCTAACTCAAACTTTCCGGTTATACAAAACATCCGAAAGCCGATTCAGCCTTTCAATCAGCGAATAAAACGCATCCGATTCACGAGCGCGAATAGGAGCCGGCTGCTTGCCAGCCAAGATATCGTCCAAAAAGGCATACACAGGCCTAAGATTGGGTGCCCTCTTCTCGTTGGGCTGAATCGAAACCAGATGATTCAGCTTCTCTGCCAACTCTTTAAGCTGATCGGACTCCCTCAAAGCCAACGGCGTAACAACGGCACCCTCTAGATACTCATCCAAGAACCGATGAATCGACACGAGCGGTCCATAGATCTGATGCGTGTACCGCACAGCCACGAGGATAGAGATGATCACAAACAACAAGATGAGCAAAGCACCCACGACCACAGGGGCCTGGAACTTCAATAAGATCTCAGAGGACTGATCGGACGAGAGCTTGAAGTAGACGGCGAGCGTCTGGTAAATGTCATAGATGTAGTAACCAAAGATGCCGAACATCAAGCCGGCAAACACCAGGTTCAAGACGAGGAACAGCAAGCCGAGCTTCACTTGCCGATAGGGTTCAACAAACCAGGATTTAAATCCACGACGGCG
>SEDW01000479.1 GCA_004193325.1 Pseudomonadota bacterium
TGGAAGAGTTTGAGTTGGCTGAAGTCAAGTTGACCTGATCCGATCAGCCACTTGATGAGTGCTGCCGCAATGGCTAGTTTGCCGATGGTCAGGAGTGTCGTTTTGAGCATCAAATAGGCCCTGCAATAAATTAAAAGGTAGCCTGGATCTCGCTCATATTAAGACAGCATTGCCAATTAGTCTCTCGATATTCACTCCATAAGGGGGAATGAGAGTAAAAACGCAAAAGGCGTTCGCCTTTCAGCAAACGCCTTTCCATTTATCGTCGAAGATCAGAGATCAAAAATCTTGCCTGGATTCAGAATATCCCCAGGATCGAAAGCGCGTTTGATGCGTTTCATCAGTTCCAATTGCTCGGGTGAGCAGCAGAAGTGAAGATCAGCCTTTTTAAGAACACCGATACCGTGCTCGGCACTGATCGAACCCTTGTGCTTTTGCACAAGTTTAAAGACGCCGAGCTCAGTGTCGCGCGTAAGCTTACGGAAGTCGGCATAGTCCTGTTTAAAGTCGCCGACGTAGTTCAAGTGAAGATTGCCGTCTCCGATATGACCGAAGAGAAACATCTGCACGCCTTTGATCTGCGAAAGGACCTTTTCCATTTCGGCGATGAAGACCGGGAGGGAAGAAATCGGTAGAGAAATATCGTTTTTACGAACATTGCCTTCGATCGCTACCGACTCACTGATGTTTTCGCGGAAACCCCAGAGATTTTGAAACTCGGTGGAATTCGTCGCGATGACTGCATCGGTGATGAGTCCGCGCTCAAAAGCTTCTTCCAAAAATGGTTCCATTGGATCGACAGCCCCGTCGGCTTGTTTTTCAAACTCGAGAAGGGTGTAGATCGGAGATTTTTCCTGAAAGGGATTGATGCGGCTCTTCTGGTGCTTGAGTACGAGCTCAAGACACTGATGGGTGAAGAACTCAAACGCTGTGGGATGAATGCCGCGCAGGTTGATGAGGCCCAGGAGCTTCGTCACGCTTTCAAAATCTGGACAGGCCATACAGGTGAGGCGCAGATCTTTCGGAAGCGTCACGAGCTTCATCGTTGCTTGAGTGACAACGCCAAGGGTGCCTTCAGAGCCGATGAAAAGATGTTTCAAATCGTAGCCGATGTTGTTCTTACGCAGATCGTAGTTCAGATCGAGAATGGTACCGTCGACCAGAACGACTTCGATACCGAGGACGTTCTCACGAGTTCCGCCGTAGCGAATCAGTTTCAAACCACCAGCGTTGGTCGCGATATTGCCACCGAGTTGACAGCTGCCTTTGGCGGCGAGATCGACTGGATAAAAGAGTCCGCGATCCTTGGCCGCTTTTTGTAGGGTCTCAACGATGGCTCCTGCTTCGGCCGTGATGCTCATATTGATCGGATCGATGGCGAGGATGCGATCCATCTTTTCGAGGGACAGGACGAGTTCGTCATTGGATGCGTTCGCAGCACCAGCGAGACCGGTACGGCCGCCGCTCGGAACGACTTTGATTTGTTCCTGATGACAGTATTTCATAATCGCTGAGACTTCGGCTGTCGTTTTGGGAAAGATGACCGCCGAGGGATTTGGAACCGATTTGGTCCAGTCTTTGCCATATATCTGTAGATCGTCAGCTTTTTGCGAGATACGGCTATTGCCGACGATGCTTTCGAGTGCCTGATAATGAGTCGAGTTCACGAGACTTCCTCCCTTGTGGAATCACAGCTCTATGTGCAGAAATAGCCCAAAAAGATCAGCGGAGCAAACCCTTCTTGCTCAGAGTTCTTCCCAGATCTTACGAAGTGCGTTGTCCTGTCGTTTCCGAAATTCCGCCACTGTCGTCGTCTTGCTGTTGTTGAGGATAGCAAAGGCTAACATGCCGTGCTTTGGATGGCCCATGTAGCCCGCTATGCTTGAAACCGCGACAGGCTGAGTCAGAGTGCCTGTTTTTGCCCGAACCATTCCATCGAGAAGATCCTCGCCCTTAAAGCGTTTCTTCAAAGTCCCCGTCCAGCCCGAAGCGGGAAAGCTCGCTAGGTATTCCGGAAAGAGATCCATGCGTTTTTGCATATAAAGAAGAACTTTGACGATCTGATCGGCTGAGAAATTGTTGCGATGATCAAGCCCCGAGCCGTTATGAATTTCAAACTTATCTTTGATGCCGACTTCGTTTTTCAGAAATTTTTCGATCCCGTCGACACCGGCGTCGAGACTGCCAGAGTTGGTGCCATCACCGGCGAGCTTAGCACCCAGACGTTTCACGAGGGCATCTGCGATATAGTTGTTCGAGAAGTGATTGAGGCCTTGCACGATATAGGCAATGTCATAGCTATCGATCGTGTAGAGGAGTTTAGCGCTGGCTGGAACCTTGCCGCCTTTGACTCGACCCTTGATCGTAATGCCTTCATTGAGCAGAAAAGCGCGAAGCTGTTCGCCGGTCTCCATCAAAGGATCGCCCATTGAACGGTAGACTTTCGTCGTGGGGTTTTGGGTGCCGATGGTTCCATTGACGACGATGGAAGAATCGCCATTGCTCGTCGAACGGACCGCTCCGATGTGATTCTCAGAGCCGGATGTAGTGGATGTCTTGTTGCGAAGACCGATTCCCGGAAGAGGATAAGGGTCAAAGTTCACCTTCGCGGGATCACCGGCTTTGAGGCCTGGGCTAATCACGATGGGAAGCGTATTGAAATTGATGCCGAAAGCAGTCACGGGCGCATCGTAAGCGCGGTCCGATTCCTTCGCGCGATCCATGCGTGAGGAGTCCCGTTCTTCATCATCAAAAAGGCTGTTGTCGATGATGAGGTCACCCTCAAACTTTGTGATGCCCATGTTCTTGAGGTCAGCGGCCATCTGCCAGAGCTTTTCGTTGACGAGCATGGGATCGCCATCGCCCTTGACGTAAAGCGGACCTTGGATGCTTTCCGCAGTTCGCGGGCCATTGATGAAGAATTTGGTTTTGAGCGTTGTTGCCGGCTTGAGGTAGTGGAGCATGGCCGCAGATGTCAGGACTTTCGTCACGGACGCAGGAATCAGAGCCTTTTTTGGGCTGCTTTCATAGATTGTTTTCCCGTCGCTCATTCTCACGATCAATATGGATTCGGAACCACCATCAGGCGGCATGAGTCGTGATTGGGCATGGGCTGGAATCGTAGCAATGCTCATCGAGACTGCTAGGAGCATAAAGGAAGTCGACAGCCTTCGCATAGCGCGCACCTCGTCCGGGGAGTTTTTAAAATCTCCCCATTATAGGACAAGTCGCGCGAGAGCAGAAACTCCTGCGAGCACGAGGCC
>SEDW01000480.1 GCA_004193325.1 Pseudomonadota bacterium
ACGATCTTAGGATCGATGTATTCCTGGATACTGCGGAGTTCATGGTCCATGAACACGCGGCGACCGTTTGTGTCACGTGTATAACCGCGAACCACGTAGTCAGCGATGACGACGTCAGCATCCAAAGCATCAAACATATAGTTCAAGGCGCGAAGCGGAGAGATCTCACCGCAGGTCGCGATATCGATGTCGATACGGAACGAACAAACCTGGCCGTCAGCACGGAAGTCAGGATAGGTGTGAGCACAGATGTGGCTCTTATCAAGGTGCATCTTAACGTTAGAAGTGCCGTGACCCAGCTCTTCCACGCCGCTGCCTTTGATGTCGCTCATGAGAACGAGCGAAGACGCGCCCCATGGATCGTAATCCTGGTCGGAGACAGCAAGAACGTTGGCTTCGATGATGTTACAAATACCCGTTAGGATCTTGGTAACGTTCTTAGCGCTATACTTCTCGTGAATATACTTTACGTAGCTTTCGCGCTCAGCTTCATTACGAGCCACGCAGAAGTCGTAAAGGTTAAAGCTGAGTGCTTTCGTAAGATTGTTAAAGCCTTCCAGCTTAACAGGGCCTTCGAAGGGAACTACACGTTTCATTGCTTCCTCCAAGCTTAGTTGCGGTCGATCGCATTCTGGCCGCGAATCTCGCGTTCCAGACCAGGTGAGACATCCACCCCTCGACGATTACCCAGGAAGATTACGGCTAACTGAACAATGTAGTTAGCATCTTCTTCCAGTTGGTTCAGATCTTTTTCCCGTAGAAACCGGAGACCCCAACAGCCCGAACGATCATCAAAGCCGATTTGATAAGATGTTCCGTATTGAACATCCTGATCTTCGACTTGTTTGCGAATCAGGTTAGCACCGACTGTCACCAGGGGGATGAGCTGCGTCGCGATACCAGCCGTCGTGGTCTTGGTTCGCTTGAAGAGCAGCGTGTCAGTGCCAGGGTCGAGTTCCGGACTCTTCTCTAATACATACCGCAGTCCAAACTGCGTCGAATAGAAAGTGGGTAGTCCTAACGCAAAAGCCAGCGAAGTGCTAGTCTTTTTATAAAGATTGTAGAACGCTGAACTGTCGAGAGAGAAGCCCTTGTAGTTGAGCCCAAGCGACGCAGATGGGCCAATCCAGGACTCGTAGAGATTATAGTAATTGACCTTCTGCGCACGAATGGCAGATGCAGCTTCCGTGTCCGGAGTGACTTCAGCAACCGACTCTAATCTATCGTTTTCCTGAACCTGATTCCGGCGCAGGCGTTCTTGCTCCGCATCGTAGGAAATCTGTGCGGCAAATCGAATTGGTTCGATATTGTTCTGATCGGCACTTTGGTAGCGGCGAACCAGCCAATCCACTCGCCCGGTGTTATCCTGACGATAAATCTCCTCCACCGACTTCACCGTGCGATCCTTGACACTCATGAGGTCGCGGCGCGCCTGTTCCTGCAGGTTATCGAGCTCCGAATCATACTCCTCAACCTTGTCCCGCACAGCAGGCAGAGCCTGATCCACGCGATCAAAGAAGCGCCAGCGATGACTCGTACTGAGAGTGATCCTCTGGTGTTTGACCATGATGTCTTCATCGCGAACGTCCTGATCCTCAGTGAAGAGACGATTTCTGTCACTTGGGAAGTAGACGAGTGGCGCTCCGTTTTCATCTTTCAGATCACCGTAAGGACCATCACGCACCACCACAGGCCGGGTCGAGAAAGTCAGACCCCAGTTCATGATGTGCTGACCATAACGTGTCCCGTCTTCGAGATCTTTCGGTTGAAAAATATCGGGCAAACGACCGATACCGTCGATTGGCAGATTGAGGTTGATACCCGTCTTCCACGAACTCACGGTACTCGTTTTGATATCGAGATTGGGATGTTCGATGTAACGAACTTCGCCTTCAGCAAAATGATCGACCTTGATAATTCCATCGGTGGAAATAGGGGTAACGAGATTCAAACCCACACGATTCCAGGTACCGGATCCGAGAGTGATGTCATTGACGATCGATGGGGTCTCGGGTAGCCCGCGATCATCAACACGAACTGTCGAGAGGCGAAGCTCACCATAGGTCGGCACTTTCCAAAAGCTCGCCGGAAAGATCCGGAAATAACGGCTTTGAAAATCGACGGCCGACGGCATCTGCTGGCCCGAGTACTGCTTATTGAGAAGAGAGTTGTCGCCGTAACCCGTGCGAAGGCCGACGAAAAAATCCTTACCGTCGAAATTCGCTTTGGCCTTGCCGGTCGTGAATGCATTCGCGCTCGCTTTAGGTGCGAAAGCCGTTACCACTTCTTCTGGTAAATAAAGATCTTCGAGATAACGGTGATCTGAAACAATCTTGCCCTTGGTCACAGCCGACAGGCGTGGAGCAAAGGTATAGCGGCCTGACCACTCTTGCTTTCCGCGCCAGGTATTCGAGGGCGGCGAGAGCGTATCGGAAATTCCGGCTTCGCAGGTTTCGCGTTCGATAGGATCAGTCTGCGTACAACGTGGATTGGTGTTGACGAAGTAGTCGACGAGGTCGCGGCGATAGCTTTCTGTCTCGAGAAAGGAGCGATCACGGATCGTTTCATATTGATAACGAAAGCCTGAGTCTGACTTCGATTCATAGCGAAGCTCAGCACCAAGGCGCGTCCCGCGTTTTTGAAAGAGATCGGTCGTTACAGTTGCATCCGCATTCGGACCGAAGTCGAGAAAGACCGGCTGCGAATAGACAAAGCCGTTCTTCACCTGACCGCTTTGAAAGCTCGGCATGAGAAAGCCGGACTGTCTCTTCGTCTTCAAAGGCAGCTTTAAATAAGGCAAATAAATAACGGGAACACCCTTGATCGTAAGGATCGGATGTTTCAAATCGATATAACCTTCCTGCTGTGCATAGATTTCATCCGCCTGAAATCCCCAGGCCGGACTCTCATCATCTGCACAGATACAAGGTGTAAAGATCGCATCGCGAGCGATGAAGTTATTGCCGTCTTTCCTTTCAAGGCTTTCACCCTGGAGCCTAAAATACACCGATGAGGGAACCGAGTTCTTCTCAGGAGCCGGATCCTTTCGAAAGTTTTCCCGCAATTCATCCCGCTCTTTCTCAAGATCTTCGAGCCGGGCTTTTTTCGCCGCTTCGTATTTCAGCTCTTCGGGTGTGAGGCCGAGAATACTCTCGCTCACTTCGCGAATCTTGCCCGGATCACTCGCCACGAGCAAAGCATTGTCGATCACGAAATCACTCGTGTCCCAGTGCAGTTTGATCTCGTCCCCGGAGAAGACCTGATTTTGATGAATGATGAGAACATGACCCTTGGCGGTCATGAGCTTATTCGGATAATCGACGTTGATATCATCAGCTGTGATGACATAACCCGCTCCGATGAGCACGACGTCGCCAGTAAAATTGTAGCGACTGCCGGTCTTGTCGAAAGAAAAGCTCTTGGAATCGTAGAGGACCGAGGTCTGCTCGTTTAATTTGAGAGCACTCGAGGCCGCGTCTTCGACGTCTTCGGGTACAGGAAATTCTGGGTCGACCGGCAATTTAGGCTCGGGAACCACAGGCCCAGCCGAAGGAACACCCAAAAGATCTGACTCGGCTTTGTCCATGTCGAATGTATTCGTCTGGACCTTTTCCGTAGTCGTGCCGCTATTGCTGCGCGAGGCGGCAGCCTCTTCGGGTGTGGCCGGAGCTTGGGGCACAGAAGGAAGAGCCTGGGCAAAGAGCCGCCCAGAACTAAGGCTTGTCAGTGTAAGGAGACCAGTCGCCGCTAATAATGCTCGCAAGACTCAATTCCTTTGGTGATACCTTCATCAGTTTCAATGCGTAGCCGACTGCTGCAACAGAGCCACAAATTGCCCAAGGCTCAGAGAGCTGGTCTGCCCTTTGAGCCGATGCTTGCTGAGCCTCTTCCAGACTCGCATAAAACTTGAGATCACTATGTCTCGCAGCCAGATTTGACAGGTCCCACGAGCGCTCGTTCTCAATTCCAAAGAGGATGACAGGATGCAGGACAGAACGCAAGATATCCAATATAGTATCGTGGTCCTTATCTTTTAGAATCGAAACGTAAGCCGGCATTGTCTTCTGGGGATAAAGAGCCTTGATAGCAGCGACGAACGCCCGCGCACCATCCGGATTATGACAGACGTCGATGAGAAACTTCCGCGGCACAGCTGTGCGGCTCAGAACCCTTTGCGCTCGTCCGGCAAGCGTGATGGGAGCTCGCTCCTCTCCTCTACAAAATCTCGCCCAGATTTCGTCCAGGCGAGGCCAGTCCGCTCTCTCACCCTGAGACACGAACCAATGATAGAAGGCAGCGGAGAGCGAGAGATTATTTTTGAGATAGTCCGGCAGATCTTTGAGAATGCCTTTAAGCTCCAGGTCCAGTGGGCTTAGACCGGGCAGACGAAGCCTTATCCATTCCCCTTCGACTTTAAATTCTTTGCCGCGAGTGTAGAGAATAACGCCAGTCTTCTGCACATGATCATTCAGGTACGCGTCGAGACCTGCTTCGCCCATGACTTCGCCCTGAGCGCCCCAGAACAACGGCCTACCTTGCCGGCTGATACCCAATTTTTCCCCGAGAATCCCGAGAAGATCATTCCCGAGGAATTCTTTGTGATCCCGCGACACACTCACGACGATGGATGCCAGCGGGTCCGATATGTTGCTTGCATCCCAGCGTCCGCCAAGGCCCACTTCGAGAACCTGAAAGGCTGCCTTCGCTTCTTCAAAGATGCGAAAGCCAAGGAGCGTGGCGATTTCAAAAAAGGAAAGTTCGGCGAAGAGTTCGTCACTGAGGTCGGCCTTCAATCTCAGAAGAGATTCCTGAGCCAGCTCATCATTCATCAAAGCGCCGGAGAGCTGAAAGCGTTCCGAGAAATCCACGAGATGAGGCGAACTGTAAAGACCGATGGTTTTGCCGCTCAGAGCGAGGAGCGACCAGATGAATCCCGAGGTGCTGCCCTTGCCGTTGGTCCCGCCGACGAGAACGCCGGGAATGTCCTGAGCTGGGCATTTCAAAAAATCGTAGCTTCGGCGAATTCGCTCAAGACCGGGCTTGATGTGATTCGCTCGCTTGGCAAAGAGTGTTTCGAAGTCCATAAATTTCACCCTCGGAACGCTGCAAATGAGGGACGAAGGGGATTGATCTGCAGCTAATTTTACGAATTTCCCTTCAAAAATGTTGCCTCGCGCCCCGGAATACAGTTTTAAAAAATTTTCTTCAAACTGTCCGCAGTCGCTTTACCAGCCTGACAATGGGGAAGTGCACAGCAGCGAATTCATCCCGCTGTTCGCTCGACAGTGTCTGGACAAAAAGACAGACATAAGAGGGTGATACCTTTGCTAAAGACGCTCTTTTTCGGAGAGTTCCAAAGGCAATTTTCCCATTAATAACAAATATTTTCGTCTTGCACACCCCGAAACCTTGAACTAGTATGTCGTTAACTCCAAGAAAATATATTGGTCGACAGCGAACATCGCTCTGCATCTGGCATTGTCGTGCCTTGAGGTAGCGCCTTAGTCTCTCGTCGCCTGCTTACCAGGAAAGGTAACCTCGATGCTTTGCAAACGTTGTCCGCATCTGGTTCGTCACGGTCAGGTCGATGCTGAAACTCAAAAGATTGAGTTCAAGAGCATGTGCGGCCTCATTATGAAAAAGTTCCTGGCCCCGGAGCTTCCTCCTGAGGAAGTGGTCAAGGGCAAGCAAGCGCGCAAAGGCGCTAAGAAAGTAACCAAGAAAGATGAAGAAGAGCCAGAGATGAGTTGCGTCAACCATCCCTTCCCTTCCGTCTTCGACTATATCGATTGCTCAGTCTACCAAGACACCTTCAAGTCGACTTCCCGTAAAAACGATGTCGTCCCGACTCGCGATTTCCAATATTCCGACGTTCTCTCAGGCAACTCCATTACGGATATGGAATTGCTTTGATCCTTCGTGCTTAGTTCTTCTGTTCTCCGTCTGCATTGATTTTCGAGGCTATACCAAGCGCCCAGCCCTTCTTTTGAAGAGCTGGGCTTCTTATTTTCC
>SEDW01000481.1 GCA_004193325.1 Pseudomonadota bacterium
GATATCTACTTTCAACCAAAAGGGAAAAAGACTGAACCCACCCTTATCCGTTCGATCGAGTTTCCAAAGCAGCTGACTCCGGATTTCCTTTTTGCCTATCCGCAGCCTAAGTACTATGTGGTGAACAAGATCTATAGAAACCTGCCGGTTGGCTGGACAGCGGTATTTAACAAGGCCGATATTCAGTGGCAGCTCAATCCTCTGCAAGCAGATATGTTGAGTGTGATGACTCCACCTCGTAAGGTGGGTCTCTATTCGATGGCTTATAACCTCGAACAAAAGATCTGGGTGCCGACTCTCTATGCAGTGGCGCAACCGGTCGTTGCGGATGACAGCAGCAAGGACTTCGATCGCGAAGGCGGCGGTCCCCTTGAAGTACGCTGGCTCGTGACACCAAAACAAAACAAACTTCGTCTCTGGGCTCAGGAAATTCATAATCCTTTGGAAAAAGAAGTCGATCCACCTTTCCTCACGATGCGCGAAGGTCAGTCAGGCCAAAGCATTTTGGAAGGTTATGCGCTCGAGGGATTGAAATCGAATTCGATCTCTCTGCGTTACGGTGTTCCCTTCCCCAAAGGCACCACGGTCGTGAGTCAGGCCTCCAAAATCGAAGTCGTTGCGACTATCGGTAAGGGAATGCTCGACGGCCTTGTAGTCGGAGTGGAATTCTCTCCTCGCCTGGAAGTTCAAGAGGCCGGAGAAACCTATTCGTATACATGGACCCGTATGGAGGCCGGCTGGTCTCGGAAAACCTTGAATTTGCGACCGTTGCTGAATTCAAGCTTTCCCGTCAGATCGATCTCGGTGGTGAATTTTCCTGGGAACTTGAATCCTTGAGCTATCGCCTCAAGGCCTGGGCGAGCACTCACCTTTCGGGCTATGTCCTCGCTCAGTCGAATCCAACGAAGATTTCGAATCAGAGGGCCGGTGCGGATCTATCTTATGACATCTTCAAAACCCGCGGTGGCCTAAGGGTCGGTGCGATGGTGTTTGGATATATTGATTGGGTTACTTTGCAGAAAGAGGCGGCTCCTCAGCTTTCCCTCAACTTGGCGACGAGTACAACTGCAAGTGGCGCGTCTTATAACGTTACTTATCTTGGTGCTGGATTTTCAGTTACTTGGTAAATAGGGCGGTTTTATGAAGTGGTTAACAGCCTCATTACGAGTCAAATTTTTCATCATGACCTTCGTACTCGCGTTTGCGACGATCGTAACGATGAGCATTTTGCAGTCGCGGGTCCTTACCCAGCTGCTCGAATCAAGCTTTCGAAGCTCCTCGATTGAAACGAGTGAGAAGATCGGCGGCGAAGTCGACGGCATCATTCAACGATGGGCGCTTTCTACAGTCTATCTTCTCCAAGGGATATATCCTTTGCAGGAGGCACAGGCTAAGGAAGAGCTTCAGCGTTTGATCGACGTGGAAAAAGATTTCACAGCCAGCGATGTGTTCCTCGAGGAAAACAAAGCCTTTAAGCTTGTAAATTCTTATGCCAAGGTCGAAGACAAAGGCAGCGAAAAGCGCTCAGCTCTTGCTCAATCCTGGCTTGAGAAAGTTAGAAAAGCCGATCCTGACCGCCTCTTCTTCGTCGATATTTCGCCTCGCAAAGATGTTTTGCGAATGGGTCGCGGTATTCCAATCAACATCGCCGAAGGCAAACTCTTTTGGATCGTGGTCGAAGCTTCGAAAAATCCGATCCTGGCCCAGCTTAACCTTCAGGAAGGCATGAAGACCACGATTCTCACAGAATCCATGCAGGACTTCATGGCTGGCAAAGCCTTGCCTGCGGACATGGCTAAAATTCTTAAACAACGCATTGCTCCTTTTATGAAACTCGAACTTGGCTCAGGCTTCTTTGGTAGCTTTGTCGACTCAAAGAAAATCGCCTGGCAAGGCTCCTACTATCGTCTGCCAGTCTCTGGGCTGACTCTGGTTCTTCAGCAACGCGAAGACATTCTTTTTGCTCCTCTGAAATATCAGATTACCCAGACTGCAAAGTGGGCAGCTTTGATCTTGCTTCTCGCCGTTCTCCTCAGCTTTTTCAGTGCAGAAGCTCTTATCAACCGTTTGGAAAAGGTTACGCACGCGACGGAATCGATCGCTCGCGGCGACTTCAGTACCAAGATTTCAGTCACGGGTAACGACGAGATCAAACAGCTTGGCGACTCGGTAAATGCGATGGCGGCTCAGCTGTCCACGCTTGTTAACCACGAAAAGGATATGGTTCGCCTCGAACACGAGCTGAACGTTGCCAACGAAGTTCAGGGAAGTTTTATTCCTCAGGAATATTCTCAGGAAGGCGCGATGATTCTCGCCTCAAGCTATCGCTCCGCTTCGGAATGCGGTGGTGACTTCTGGGGTCATTATGTGATCGCGCCTCATACGCATATGCTGCTCGTCGGCGATGCGACCGGTCACGGTCTTCCAGCCGCGCTTGTGACAGCGATCGCATATGCGACCGGCCACCTTTGTAGTAAACTCCCGGCGGCCACCGCTTCGGATTTCATTACCCCGGCGATGGTCTTGAGCCTGCTCAATCAGGCTCTTTACGACAGCTTGAAGGGTAAGCTTTGTATGACCTTCTTCGCCTGTATCATCGACACGAAGAACAACACGATGGCTTACAGTAACGGCGGCCACCCCTTTCCCTTAATCATTCCTCAGAATCCTGAGGACCTTCGCCTGAAGAGCGGCAAACGCAAAGCGAAGCCCTATATCGTTCTGAACGACATCAAAAAGAACGGTGCTCCGCTCGGCTTTGACCCAAATTCTGTTTATCAAAATAGTGATCAGGTGTTTATGCCTGGTGACCGTATGGTTATGTACACCGATGGTATCGTCGAATGTTTCAACCCTGAGCAAAAGCAATGGGGCATGAGAAATCTCGAGAAATCCGTGCAAAAGAACATGACCCTCAGTCCTATTATGTTCCGCGATAAGATCATGTCGGATATGGAGGAGTTCCGTAACAACACGCCTCTTCCAGACGATGCGACGCTCGTCGTGATCTCTTCTGATTTTGAGGTGGCTGCATGAAAAAGCTTCTTTCAAAAATTCTGGCGATTGCCGCTTTGAGCCTGAGTTCAGGCCATGCTTTGGCTCAGGACGCCGACGCCGAAGAAGCCGTTGAGGAAAAGACCGAAGTTAAGGAAGAACCTAAGGCTGAGGTCAAGTCTGCTGATTACGGCGCTATTCTAAGCAGCTGGGAGAAAAACGCTGGCAGAATCACGACGAGCACACCTCGTCGCTGGCTCTTCCTGCAGGAGCAGGGCGGTGCCTACGGTGCGCCTTCCCCACTTGCTGTGGAACGCACGACCTTTGATGCTCTCGGCTGGCTTGAACTTGCAGATCCGGAAGCGATTCGACTCTTTATACAAATGAATCCGACCCAGAAAAAAGCGGAACTGAAGCCGGAAGACCTGGCCGCACGCCTCAAGCGTTATGCGGAATTAAGTCAGGCCGATGGAATCGTGATGAAGACCAATGCCACACCTTCGGTATGGGGCCTCTACCTGCGCGGCAAAGGCTTTGACGCTCCGGCACTGGTCTTTGACAAAGGCCCGGAGTCGCTTCGCCAGGATCTACCTGCGCGCTGGCTCGTTCAACAGTTTGGTTATGATGCACTGGTGGTTGGGGCGGCTGAGGATTATCTGATTCTTGCCAAGCTCAAAACCCTGAAGCGTGGCGCACAGGGCCTTATTCTTAAAAAATCTTCGGCTTCGATCGTGGCCGATGGTGAGAAGGACATTGGTGCCCTCTTGCGCGTCGTCTT
>SEDW01000482.1 GCA_004193325.1 Pseudomonadota bacterium
TGCTGAGGCGCTGGGAGATAGAAAGATTTTTCGGCTGTTGCTTTAGGCAAGTTGCTACGAACCACAGTCATGGCTTTAGCAATTGTCGCGGGAGTCAACGGATCTTCACCGACGAATTGAAGATCAAATTCATTACTCTCGAAGCCGACGCCTTGAACGGAGAGGGCCGTACCGAGGAGAAGTTTGCGTCCTTTGTCGTGCAAGGCAATGGCATCGATCTGCGCAGGAGTCAGACCACTATAGCCAGGAAGTGTCGTGAGATAGTCAGCATGATAGCTAAAACTGTTTGGATGCCAGATCAAGGTCTTGATCTCGCCCTTGTCATCGAGCTCAAGACTGAACTTGAGATAGCCGGCATAGGTCGGGTCGTTATAAGTACCAACGAAATAACTCCAGTAGGTATCATCATTCAAAACTTCCGGTTGAACGGAGACGCCGCTGATGTCCGTGTCGCCATTAATTTGAAGCAGATTAGAGATCGATTTTCTACTGCTTTCGCTACAGCCTGTGAGGCTGAGGAGCACAGTAAATATTAGACAGGATATACGTTTCACGGGAACCCCCTTGGATATTGGTTCGGATGGGGCCAATGTCGTCTCGCGGGGGCAAACTGTCAAATGCAATTGGGGCTTTTCGAAGGCTGGGATACGAGAAAGCTGGTCAGGGCGGTGCTTTCCGGGATTATCGATTGTTCATGGTGAATATTTCGGTAATCGTTAGCTATTTTTTGAAATTAACTAGCCGGCTAGCCAGGGGAAATTGAAACCTTTTGCAAGGCGAGTTTAGTCCTTAAGGGTTGATCCGGATCAGGCTTTGGTTTGATAGCGAGAACGGACTTGTGAGCGGGGGGAGGGTGAGTGGAATGGTCTGCCCCGAGGCATCCTGGAAGGATCCATCGCCAGCACTGAGCGCGTTGATCGACTGATATTCGAGGAAGAGTGTGCTGTCGCCAGGAGCGATATCATAACGGAATGTGAGACGGCTCGTGCCGCTGCCGCTGTAGTAAGTTGCGACGCGATCAGTGGATCCCGTTTCGAGGGTGAGCCCCATGTTGTTTCCCGGAGTGACAAAGACCGCTTGGCTGAATTCAACTGTGATGTAGACGGGAGCGCTTGCAGAGCTGAGAACTCCACTGCTCGTGCTACTCACTTTGAGTACGCGTGCTCCGGCCCAGAAATTCACGTAAAAATTGGGAGGAGTGAATTGAGCGCCGTAGCCTTGGGAAGTCATGATCGCTGTTTCGGCCACCCCCCAGCATTTAATGCTATCGTTATCAAGGACAACGCAGGTCTGAGTGTCTCCGTTTACAACGTCCTTTGCCGTTCGGCCCAATCCTAAATTGATTGGCATCGCCGCGGGTTGATTGTAAGTTCCGCTTGAGTTATAGCCGGTTCTTGAACCTTCACCCCAGCATTTCAGTGTGTTGTCATCAAGGATTGCGCAAGTGGTGCGGTAACGGGCGGAAATCTTCTTCGCAGTCCGGCCTCCTCCCAAGTTGATCGCCAGACCTGGAGCGAAGTAAGTGTTCCCATTGCCGTAACCGAGCTGTCCATCGTCGTTTAAACCCCAGCATTTCAAACTATCGTCGTTGAGTATCGCGCAACCGTAGGCATAACCAACTGCAATTTGTTTTGCAGTTTTGCCAGCACCAAAATCTATCGCGATCGAAGGAGCATTACGATTTGTAACATCACCAAGTCCCAGCTGCCCGCTATCATTAAGGCCCCAGCATTTGACACTAGCGTCACTGAGAAGGGCGCAGGAGAATTGATATCCCGTCTCCACAGTAACTGCTGTAAGTGCTCCGCCGAGTGCCACAGCTGTGCTCGACGGAGTTGTGCGATTGATGTTGTCGCCCATTCCGAGTTGACCAAGCGTACCATCTCCCCAGCAGTAAACATTTCCTACAACGATCGCGCATCGATGATACCAACCATTTGACACCGATGTTATTGCGCCGGCTACTAAAGAAACGGAAAGAGAAGGGTTCGGTGAATAGAGCGCGGTCGTACCGTTCATCCCAAGGCGGCCATTAGCATTGCCACCCCAACAGGTGAGATTGCCATTGCTAAGCAGCGCACAAGCATTTTCCCGGCCCATAAAAATTGATGAGGCTATCGGACCTGCAAAATCGTGAACCACTGCCTCAGACGGTCCCATTATTTTCAAAGGTTGACCACCACCGAGGTTGCCGTAGAAATCCCGTCCCCAGCACTTCATGCTGTCGTCGCTCATGATTGCGCAGGCAGCGTTGTAAGCTGAAGCCAGTTTTTTTACCGATCCTCCGAGGCTGAGAGAGGGTGACGGTGTGTAGTGAATTCGATAATCGCCCCGGCCGAGAAGACCAGCATCGTCATAGCCCCAACACTTCTGCTGGTAGTTATCGAGCAAGGCGCAGGTCGTGTAATGAATGATCTGCACGTCACGTACTGTTCGGCCACTGCCCACATTGATCAAGACAGGTGAATATTGACTAAGGAATCCGCCCGCTCCAGTAGTTCCGGAATCATTGTTTCCCCAGCATTTCAAGCTGTCGTTATCGAGAATTGCGCAGACAGTCCAGCGACCGGAATGAATTGACTTTGCTGTACGACCCACTCCAAGGTTTACGGTGTTGGCAGGAGGGACGTTGCGAAGGGTGGTATCCCCGTAGCCAAGGGAACCGAAGTTGTTTCTCCCCCAACATTTCACATTGCCATCGGTGAGCAGCACACAGGTATTGCGCTCACTTAAAGTGACCTGCTTAGCCAGGCCCCCGATAGCAAGAGCTGCAGCTGGAGGTGTCAGTGGATTGACCGAAGTACCACCCAACCCTAAAACTCCAGAGTCGTTGATGCCCCAACAACTCATTTCTCCGTTCGCATAAACAGCGCACGCATGAACGTAGCCAACTTTAATATCGACAGGGACACGTCCTGCACCGAAATTTATTGGATTCGTGTCGGGGCTCGTGCGGTTGATCGTATCACCGAGACCGAGTACCCCATAGTCATTGAAGCCCCAGCATTTCGCAGTATCGTTATCGAGAATCGCGCAATTTACACGAGGACCGACAGATAGGTGTTTGGCTTTCCGTCCCGTTCCAAGGTTAATGGGATTGCTCGGCGGCAAAGATCTATTCGTCGTGTCGCCATATCCTAACTGTCCTTGACTATTGATACCCCAGCACTTGATAGATCCGTCGTTGAGCAGCGCGCAACTGTGTTCGGCTCCAACACCAACTTCGACAGCGTATTTGCCTTCGCCGAA
>SEDW01000483.1 GCA_004193325.1 Pseudomonadota bacterium
CCGGAGAGACATTGAACGAAGGTCGCGAGGGGAGTCGAGAAGGGGAGAAACGCCATGGTCACGCCACTCGGCTGGAGATCAAACTCCGTCCCAGGCCAGGCTAACATCACCGGCCCAAGGAGGTACTGGCGAATGTTCTGCCGTTCAGCAAGGATCGCATCGAGCTGCTGCACCGAGGCCCGAAAGTCAGCCTCAGCTTCCCAGCGCGCCTTACCCGCCTCGATACAAAGGGCATCGACGACGATCAATTCATAATCGGTTATCAGTTGACGAAGTCGTGCCAACGAATTGATACGATCTTCCAGACTGTTCTTAACAATTGATTTTTGCGCTTGGTCGGCACTCTCGATTCCGGCTTCGATAATCTTTCGGCTCAAGAGTACGCGGCTGATCACTTCACCACGCGACGGATTATAAGATCCTTGCAAAGCCTCAGCCTTGGGATCGTTGATCCATTCTCCACCTATGAAATGTCCGGGAAATTCGAGAGGAAACTTACGTGCATGTATGGCCGCTGTAAAAGCCTCGATACCCATAGAGCCCCCTTAGAGAAAAGCGAAAATGAGCCGCAGTAGAGATTTCGGAAGTCGGGGCCTAAGCCCTTAACTCCCTTTATCTTACTGCGTCATATCTCTGAAGTCTAAGGTAATTTTAGCGTACAGCTCTGCGCGAAAAGGGCTGGAATCACTTGCCCACACAGAATTCATGAAAGACCTTATCGAGAATATCCTCGACGTCGACCACTCCCAAAATTCCGCCCAAAGCCCGTGTCGCATTCTGCAGTTCAAAGGCCAGCATCTCATCATAGGCCCCAGCTTTGACACCTTCGAAGAAGTTCTCAAGGTCGAGCTTTGCGTCCTGGATCGCTTGATGATGGCGAGCTGAACTGACAAACGGCTGATCGTTCAGCTGACCGACGTAACCATCGACCCGCTTGACGAGTTCGGCCTCGAGGAGATCGAGTCCGTGGTCCTTCATCGCCGAAATCGCGATGTAGCCCGCATGCTCCTGAGCCTTCCGAAGGTCAGCTTTGGTTTGTATGCGGAGGCACTTATTTGAGCCAATCTGCGTGGCGATTTTTTCGATCTCGGCATAGGCCTCAGGCCCTTCGTCACTCCCAACGAGGAGGAGAACGAGATCAGCCTGCTCGGCAAGCTGCAGCGCACGCGCCACACCCTGCTGCTCGATCGAATCCAGGGTCTCACGCACGCCAGCGGTA
The DNA here is from genome assembly GCA_004193325.1 of Pseudomonadota bacterium. Lineage (GTDB taxonomy): Bacteria > Bdellovibrionota_B > Oligoflexia > Oligoflexales > Oligoflexaceae > Oligoflexus. Next base: position 1,220 of record SEDW01000483.1, read on the forward strand.
TCGATCAGACGAATGAGTCGACCCCTTACACGGCAAGGCTCTTCGAGATAATCGCGGGTCGTGCCGGCCTGCTCACTGACGATCGCCCGCTCGTGACCGAGGAGCGTGTTCATGAGAGTCGACTTGCCCATATTCGGTTGCCCGATGATCGCCACCATCAAACCCTGTGCCGCGACGCGGCCGGATTCATAGCTGGCTTCGAGTTTTTGGAGCTGGGTGCTCACGCCGCGAACTTTGTGGACGACCGTTTCAAGAGCCACGTCCTGCGTGTCCCCTTCATCAGGGAAATCGATGCGCGCAGCAAGAAAGGCCAAAGCCCCAATGAGCCGCGAACGAAGTTCTTCGATCGTCTCTGAGAATCGACCGGTCGCAAGCTGCCGTGCGGCAATCCACTGCTGATGCGTGCCGGCTTCAACGAGCTGCTTCACACCTTCGGCCGAACTCAAATCCATCTTGCCGTTTAAAAAGGCCCGGCGCGTATATTCCCCCGGCTCCGCCTGGCGAAAGCCGTTGGCGAACAAGGTCTGGAGAATTCTTTGAACGATATAAGGCCCGCCGTGGCAGAAGAGTTCCGCCGAATCCTCTCCCGTGAAGGACTGAGGCGAGACGAAAAGAGCCACCATGAGTTCATCGATTTCTTCGCCTGAGGCGGGATCGATGAATTTGGCCATCATCATCATGCGGGCATGAGCTTCCGAACGCCGAATGAGCAAGGGCTCGAGCAGCTCAAAGCTTCCCGGGCCACTCAATCTCACGACAGCAATCGCGGCCGCACCAGGAGCGGTCGAGAGTGCCGCGATGGGTTCACTCATAACGGAAAACCCGGCGGAGGCCGGGCTATAGGAATCTGAGAGATTGTGGGGACGCTTATCCTTCATCGCCTAACTCTATCGCCTCTTCACCTTTTTTGCGAATCGGCAAAATCATCAACTTACGATTGGGGCCGGTGCCTATAGACTTCGTATAGACTCGCTCATCTTTGTCGAGAGCCATGTGAATAATTTTGCGATCGTACGAACTTTTGTAGTTCAACACGATGGGGCGCTTATTCTCGTGAACTTTTTCCGACAAATCTTTAGCGAGCTCAACGAGGTCCGTCTCACGGCGACGACGAACACCCTGCACGTCGATAAAGATGCGGAAGGGCAATTCGCGCTTCAGGTGCCTTGGTTTCTTACGGAGGATGTGCTCGAGAGCTTCCGCAAGTTTACTGTTCTTCAGCATCTGAGCCGCGAGATAGTCATCGTCGCAATCGAGTATGAGGCGGCCATCATCAAGCTCCGCGCTCACTTCGATCTTACGACCGGCGATGTAGCTGCAGATTTCCTGGCAGAATTTTCTCAAATCGTTTTTAAGAGCGTCGATCTCTTGCGGACTAAGCTCTTCAAGCTCCTGCTCATCACTCATCATCGAGTCAAAATTCACGTCTTTTTTCCAAGCCGCGATTTCAACCTTCTTCGTCAAAAAGGAAAAGATTCCCGTGCCGCCCTGAGAGACCATGCGGTAGTCGAGTTGTTCTTCTTGTACTGCTAGCTGACGAGCTGCTTCAGTTAGCGCGCCGTCAAGAGTCTTGGCGGTCACGCGAATTTCATGAGACTGGCTCTGCATTAAATTCTCCTGTTCGTGTTCATCCCGATGCGTGTCCGAGGGCTCACAGATTAACGTCTGGAGCCGCAGGCAGCCGGCGATTCAACCATTGCTGCTGAGCGATGGAGACAATGGTATTGGTCATCATATAAAGGACCATACCTGCCGGGAGTGACAGCATCATCAAAGAAAAGATTATAGGCATCATGAGCATTATCTTTTCTTGATTTTTATCCATACCAGGGTTGGGAGTCAATTTTTGTTGTACAAACATGCCGATACCCAGGAGTATTGGCGTGATGTAATAAGGGTCTTTCGAGGACAAATCGATCAACCAGCCATAGAAGGGAGCATGCCTGAGTTCGATAGCCTGCGACAAAACGTTATAGAAGGCGATGAAGACCGGAACCTGTGGCAGGATTGGTAGACAGCCTTTAAA
>SEDW01000032.1 GCA_004193325.1 Pseudomonadota bacterium
ACACGCGGGCCGGCAACTATGGTGGAACGGGTTTGGGTCTCGCTCTATCGAGGCGTCTCGCGCGAGCGCTTGGCGGCGACTTGACGATCGAAGGGGCGAGTCTCGGGGAAGGCTGTACCTTTGTCATCGATTTTGAAGCCGAGATTGGCAAAGATTTCCTCATGAAGTCTCAGGATAAATTTCCAGCGCAGAATGCAGTGGGAAACATCACCAAAACCTTTCTCCTGAAAGATTTGAAAATCCTGGTCGTCGACGATTCGCCGGATAATCGCTTTCTCCTGACGAGAATGCTCAAGTATCAGGGGGCCGATATTATCGAGGCCTCGGACGGACAGGAAGCCGTTGAGCGGGCAATGAGTGAGTCCTTTGATGTGGTGCTGATGGATATCCAGATGCCCAGGATGGATGGGTATTCGGCCTTGGCGGAACTCCGTAGGCGTAACTATGGTAAGCCCATCATTGCCCTCACTGCACATGCGATGAAGGAGGAGCGGGAGAAAATGTTAAAAGCCGGATTTAACGGGCATGTGGCAAAGCCTGTGAATCAGGCTCTGCTCTTCGACAGCATTAGGAGTCAGCTACAATAACTTAGGGAGAGAAGCGAATGTTTTCTCTCCCTTTGGTCTAAGTTTTAGCGAATGGTATCGATTGGTGGCTCGATGCTGGCCGTTTGGTGATAGCTCGAATGCGTGGGATAGCTATTGCCTTCGACGGCACGAAAACGGTCGTCGGACACCGAGTTGAAAAAGGCAAAACTTTGTTCTTCGATGCGAGCATGATTGTTGTGTAGAATTTCAATCGCCTTGGCTGCATCGTCTTCGGCCTGAATCAGCACGACATGATTTTTGCGGTCGTAGACTTCGGTGAAATACTGCTCAGCTTCGGGATTAACTGTCCAGTTCCCCCGAGAATCAAGATATTCATCCTCATCATCGAATCCGTAGACTTTCGCAAAAAATCCTGTGAGCCCAGCTTTATCTCTTGAGTTGTCGTGGGGTGCGGGATTGTCATTTTCCACGTAACGAAGGCGTTCAGCAAATCCCGCAAAATTGAGCTCTTCGACGGCCCTCTCAGCATCCCAGGCATCGGAAAAAAATCCGATGAGGGTCGTTTTGTTATGTCCGGACTGCATACGAATCTCCTCAGTTGAATCTTCCATTCTCTGAGTGTTTCCTGCAAAGGAGGGGCCAGATTATTGACGCTGAATTGTCGGGGGAAATTGGGTTGTCCAAGAGATTTGAAGGCATATGAGGACAGTGGGTAGAGGCTGCAGAAGGCAATGTCCTACATCGATTTTCGGCAATAAAAAAGGAAGCTGTTTCAAAAACAGCTTCCTCTTTGCGTATCAAGTTCGTAGTGATATTGATTCCTGAGTCTCATCAGCCGTCGAGAGAATTCATAAAGAGTTCCTCGTCGCCCAATACGAGAGCAAGTTGTCTTCGAAGGTCACGATCTTGATGCCAGCCCTTTTTGAGGAGCGTGCGGATGAAAGGATCGGTAGTCTCATCCGAGGCTTGAAGGATTTCCTTCAAACGAATCAGGGTCGGCTGATGCATGTGGGTCTGACGATTGGAGCTCAAGTGACGAAGGTATTCCCTTACAAGCTTCAAACCGTCTTTGACCTGACTGATATCAGGGCCGGGACAGTTGGGATCGAGCAGAGCCGCAATCAGAATTCCGCTGACATGCAAGAGCCCGTTATCGATTTCTTTGGCCGTAAGACGATTGACGAGATGGCCGTTTTCCACAACCGTCGCCGCGAGATAGCCATCGCCGACAGTGTTGTGAAAGCCTTCTCGCACGAGCCAGTCCAAGAGCTCGGTATCGCGTTCCTGGAGCGTGGGAACCAGGGCGCGAATCGTGTGGATGCGGCCCCAACCGTAAACGCATTGCGCGAGCATCCAGCAATCGCTTTGGAAACGATCAGGAAAATTCTCGAGACATAAAAGCGCGTAGTAGGTGAACTCATCATGCTGCGAAAAGAGCAAGGCAAGAGCACGAACTTCAGGCAGTTGATAAAAGCTGAGAACAACGAGCGCAAACTTCAAAGCCTGGCGATCGGCGGAATGAAGCGCGAGTTGAGCCGCTAGCGTGAACACGCGCGCCGGATCCAGCGGATAGCGGGACAGCTGCTCCATCAGAAGTTCGAGCGAAGGCATGATGTCGTGATTCGACACGAGTTCGTACAGTGCCTTAAGATCGTCTTCCTCAAATGTTTCAACAGCTCGCGCAAAGACCGAAACCAGTTCTTCAACCTGTCTTGGATGCGCTTTCCTGTGAGTATGAAGCAGGAGATAGCCATCACGCGCACCGGATACTTTGACCAGCGGTCCACGTTGCTTCATCCATCTTTCGTCGGGCAGTCGAGTATGGTCAGGTAGAAGGCGGCCCGAATCATCAAGGCCTTCTATGAGAAATTTGTAAATGGATGGTTTGTGATCGAGCCAGGCCCAATCGAGGTTTTCGTTTGCTGCCGGTTTTTTCTGAAAAAGCTCGAGAAGTTTCATATCTACTCCCCAGTTTCGTTTCTAAAGACATTCTGCCTTAAAACTGTCGCTAGCGTAAAATGCATTTCTTCCTTTTTTGAAATATTTATGCTCAGTATGTTTGTTAGAAACAAGGAGAAAATATGTAGGATTCAGCGATAAAACAACGATATCGGGCGACTAATACGCTGTCGATTGATCAGTTATCAAAACAGTATGATCTCCGCTTTTTACCTACGTCTTATCTTTTTCGTATAATCCCTTAGCTGGAAAATAAGCATTTTTACCCGCGAACTTTTTGTTTATCGAATGTGTCTATGCAGATGGTCTTATTGAGATTCATTTTTGCGGAATGCAGGTTTTCAAGATTTTGCTCTCCAAAAATTTTCCATATGCGACTTTGGAATCGGACTTCGTCTTTATGGGAAAAGGACTTGGCCGTCAAATTCACTTAATCGCTGCGGTCGAAAGTCCTAAATGCCGCGCCTTCTAAGCCCTGTAAGGCTCGGAGGGGGCTACGGAAAGGCAGTGAAACCCTGTAAGTTTCAGTTTCGATTGCAAATAGTTGCCTATCTCGATCGGGTGTTGGTAGAATAGGATCTGAGCCCAGTATCTAACGAGGGGAAATAAATGGTAAAGTCTGAGCTTATCGAAAGTCTAGCCGAGCGGGCCGATATCACTTTGGCGAAAGCCGAAGAGGTCGTTGATTTGTTTTTCAATAACATCACTGAAACGCTGGCCAACGGCGATCGCGTGGAAATCCGCGGTTTCGGCGCCTTTACTGTACGTGATTACAAGTCTTACAAGGGCCGCAACCCTAAGACTGGCGAGCAAATCACAGTTCCACCGAAGCGTTTGCCTTTTTGGAAAACAGGCCAGGAACTGAAGCAGCGCGTGGACTCAGCATTCGTAGCAAAATTGGGTCGAGGCGAAGGCTGAGTGACGCAGTTCACAAGCCTTCCATTTCTGCCCTTGACAAACTCCTCAGAAGATTGACATTAGCGTGTTACGTTAATGTCGGTCGACTCTGAGTGGGAGCTCTTACTCATGCCTATCTACGAATTTCGTTGCAAAGACTGCGGCAATGTATCCGAATTTCAAATGAAAATGTCGGATCCAAATCCCGAAGTCTGCCCAACCTGCGGTCATCCCGCTTTGACAAAGATAATGAGCCTGCCTTCCTTTCAATTGAAAGGCGGTGGATGGTACTCGGATGCTTACGACGGCAAATCTAATAAGGCCGGTTCGAGCAAAGGCGCCGAAAGCCCAAATTCTGAAGCTGCACCGGCCCCTGCTGCGGCCGCTCCTGCAGCTACTCCAGCCGCGCCAAGCGCAGCTCCAGCAGCAGGTTCCGGATCTTCTTCCTCTTCATCTTCTTCAGGATCAAGTTCGGGATCCACACCCTCGGGATCCTCGAACAAGTAAAATCCAAGACTCATTTTACTTTTGGTTTTTGCATTCCTTCTGTGATCACGGCCTTAATTTCCGTCAGGGAATGGGTCTGATCCGGGGATGCATAAATCCGTCGGATGGCAACTGAGTCGTTGCTGGCAATCAAACTCGAATAGTCTTCAATGGCGCATATGCGATGAAGCTGCTGCTCATCTTTTTTGATGAGCCTTAGATAGTTGCGACTTCTGGCGCCTCCGCCCTTAGGCTGAAAGCGGGTAAGCGAGTTCTCCGAAGAGATCTCCTGAAAGGTGATCTTGTTCGCAGTAAGCAGCGCTTTGACCTTCTCCAAACCATCGACCACCGGCTTGTTACGTGGGGCGGTGACCTCGTAAATCCTTTTCCATAGCTTGCGATTGTACAAAAGGTCGGCGACGAGAACGATCGTCTCCTCCTGAAGGGGAGTCGGGAGTTTTTTGGCCGCCTCCCAAAGGGCGTTACCGATATTGTACTCGTCGATCGCCGCATAGTTTTCGATCTTGGCCGGCAAACGCCAGTCGCCCAAGGTATTGCAGAGGTGCCGCATCATGGCCTCGGCGGCGACCGCGGATTTATGGAAGTAGAGCTGCAGATACATCGAATAGCGGGCGCGAAGATAGTCCTCAAAGGCCGCAAGCCCGGAAAGATGGATCGCCACGTGGATCTGCTGGTCCTCGTCATCAAAGTAGAGGCCGAGCGAATCGAGAATCCGGTCTACATCGAAAACCCCGTAAACCACACCACATTCCCGCGAATCCCGGAGGAGGTAATCCATCCGGTCGATATCGAGCTCTCCCGAGATCAATTCTCTTAATACATGGGACGTCTGACTGCTGAGCAAGGGCGAGCCCGCTGCTGGCTGAATCGCGGGATTGATCATGGCGATGACGTCCCGAGGATCCACGATCAGGCGCAGCTGAGGATTTTTCTCGTAAACGCCTTTAAGAATCTTGTCGATCAGAAGGATCGAATAGATTTCATGCCGTACTTTCACAACTTTTGGATCATCCCCCCGAGATTTGATCTCGGCGATCCGATTGTCGATGTATTCGAGGAGGTAGTCGGGGAGATCTGTATTGGCTTCCCTGACATCAACCCATGAGGGCATGAAGTGCTCGCCGCTGTGGGAGAAGGCCGGATGCCCGACGTCATGAAGCAAAGCCGCGAGGCGAAAGGTCTGCAGGCTATAATCGGACTGAAAGATCTGATCCATCATGGCAAAGGTGGGCCAGAGGCGACCATGTTTCTCCGCTTTGTCAGCTGCTTCTTCGAAAGCCTTGAAGTCCTGAATATTAGAAACGGTGTGGCGAAGTCGCTCCTGATTGGTCTGGAGCTTTTCCCAGGCCCGTGCTGCGAGGTGCATCACACCCATCGAATGTTCGAAGCGAGTGTGCGTCGCACCAGGGAAAACATAGTGGAGAAACGCCAGCTGACGGACGCGGCGCAGTCTTTGGAAAAAGGGGTGAGCCATCACCGCATCTTCAAGTTCGGAGACATCGATACTTCCGTGCAAATTGTCTCTGATACGCCGAACTATGTTGAGACCCATAACTATTCACCATGCTAATTGAAAGGCACTCTCATAGAAGAGAGCTGTCAATCATTATAGTAACTTCCCTTGACGTCGGAAAGGAAGGAAAAGCCTCGCAAAGCCATCTCATTTCGTAGCTCCGCGATCATGGAATACACGGCCAGAGGGCCTCGATAGACGAGAGCCGAATAAATTTGAACAGCCGATGCACCGCGCGCGATACGTTGAAAAACATCCTGACCCGACAGTATGCCGCCCGAAGCGATCAAGGGCAGTCGCCCTTTGGTGACTTCATGGGCCCATTCGAGACATGCGGTCGACTGAGCTGCGATCGCAGGCCCGCTCATGCCGCCGGCCTGAGGCTGTTCCACGCGATGAGTATTTGTCAAAACCAGGCCTTGAAAGCCAATGTTTGCGAGGGCTTCGACGAGACCCTGAAAGTCTCGTTTTTTCATGTCCGGATCAAGTTTGACCCAGAGCTTGGAGAGTTCGTTTTTGTGTCTCATGCCGAGCTCTTTGAGGAAGTGCTCATTCGCCAAGCCCCTAAGGCCAGCAGTATTCGGGGAACTCACATTGATTACGAAATACTTGGCGTGGGGTGCAAAGGTTTCGATTCCCTGACTGTAATCTTCGATCGCAGCGTCGATTTCAGTGTCTTTGTTTTTGCCGAGATTGATACCGAGCGGAATCGGATTGTGATTCCAACGCTTTCTTTGCAGGCGATCGGCGACAACGGCAGCCCCTTCGCTATTAAATCCCATACGGTTGATCAGTCCCATTTGATCGTCGAGACGGAAGAGCCGCGGCTTTGGATTGCCCAGTTGAGGGCGCGGCGTAATGGTTCCGAGTTCGAGGAAGGATAATCCCATCCGTGCAAAACCATGCGGCGCGCGGGCATTTTTATCAAAGCCTGCAGCGAGACCAATCGGATGCGCGAGTTCCCCAATACCCGGAATATTCATGGTCAATCCGTCGAGGCCTGAACCGAAAGAGGGTAGGGGCAAAAGCTTTAAGAGATCACGTTCGAGCATCCACATACCAATGTCGTGGGCCAACTCAGCCGGAAACAGGCGCAGTAAGGCAGTGCCGAATTGCATGCTGGTATCAAGTAAGCTTGGGCGACGGGCTGTGGTCGGTAGCGACATGATCAGTTCTCGCTCTAAAAATGGTAATTTTCGTAACTATTGATAAGCATTATTCCGTTTCAAGGCAAGCGGCGAGTCGCTTTCATTTCAGCGGGAAGGCGTCCCCCTCTACGCAAAGTCCTCAAGGCGATGCTATAATGAGAAGAAAGAAAAAGCTCCGCACTTTCCTTATTCGCATGTCCTATTTCGTTACGCCGACTCCAGCTTGGACTCTCAATTCTTTCAATGGGCTTTTCGAAAAGACCCTCAATTAACCTATATTTCTGCATTGGGACGAACATTTATGTTTATCGACGGCATCAAAGTGATTCCGGAGGGCGGTTCTGAGCCCCGTTTATGGAAGTTTCGCAATCCGCAAGGCGCCTACAAGCATCTCTGCGTACTCGCTTGCGAAGCCGATGATGCTGCCCTTATCAAACAAGCAATTACGTATGCCCTCTTCGCTGGAAAAGCGCCGAAAGTGCGAAGCGTTCTCCTTGCTTTGACAGACGATAACGGTGATGCATGGATCTTCGAACGTTCGCAGGATAATTTTCGTTGCCTGAAGAATCGTCAACTTCTTGACGTTCGAAGTGATGCTCCTCAAAGAGAGCTTTTCCAGGATTTTATTCCACTCGATCCAAAATCCGCCTTCTCCTGGCTCGAGCTTTCCCGCGCCTTTGACTTGAGCACAACAGGTCTCGACATCCTCGCCGAATCCGATCGTGATAAAGCTCAGAGACGAAGTGCCTGGGAACAACTCGCAATCGACAAATCCAATTCTGCAAAGATCAGTCTCGACCGATTCTGGGGGAAAGCGGTCGATCTCGATCTCGTCGCTAAATTTTTACCTGTCGGTGAAGCCTTTGCGAGAAAACATGCTTCCATTCAAGACCAGAGCAAAAGCCTCGCCAAGATTTTCCAGCAGGTTGATGCGGTGGACGCGGGCCTTATGCGTCGCCTCGAACAGGAATTGGAATTGATCGAGCAGATTCGTCGCCTGGCAGAGCCACTCATGGGCGCTGCAAAATCGCCAAAGAACTGGCACGAGAAAATGTATCAGGTCGAAGTTGAGAAGCAACGTCTGGAAGAAGCGATCCGTGATCAGGCGATGCCGATTCCAGAAGACGAAGTCGATTGGGGTCATGTCCTGCAGGTCCTGAGTCGCTCTCTGGCTTGCGATCGACTCGAAAAAACCGCTCGTTCCAGCCTTAACGAAGCTAAAGAGAAGATCAGCCCGATCTATCAATCGCACCGTAAGGCAGTTCAATCGTTTTTGGAGAATGACCAGGATCTGATCAAGACCCTCGAAAGTTGTCTCCATGAGCTCGACGCCTCGCTTCATCGTTCGAACGAAGCTCATGGCGGCAAGGGTAATCTCGCCCATAAGCTCAATAAATTATTGGGATTCAATCCCGCGGAACCCCTTAAACTGAAGTCGGATGTGGAAGCTCAGGATGGACTCGACGATGCTCGGGCACTCGTCAATCAGGTTCTCCATCATATAGGGCATCTCTATACCCAGCTTGAGACATCAGCATCTGTTCATGATGAGAAGCTTAGCGACTTCGAAGGTCGTTACGAGCAGATCGCTCAGGAGTATGCGAAGTCCAAGGATCAATGGAACACCCTCGCGCAGAACCTTGGTCTCAATCCCGAGACGAGCGTAAGTCACCTGATTTTATCAATAAATCTTTATTCCCAGCTCTCCGCACTGCGCTTCAGATCTCAGAAGTTGGCAGAGGAATACGGAGATTACAAAGCACATATCCGAAGTCTTGTGACTTTGATCGAACAGTGGCGAAGCCATACCGGAAGTCAGAAATCACTTTCCCTCGATCTCCCGAACGTGGTCCTTGCGGAAGCAAAAGGGGTGATGAGCTATGCGGACAAGAAACTCGCACAGGTGAAGAAACTCCGTAGTATTGAGGCTCAAATCGAAGCCTACCGCCACATGAAGAGCCGGATCGCCGAGGATAGCGAGCGGATCGAAACGAAGTGGAAGGCCACCCTTGAGGAACTCAGCCTCCCGATCGTGACCCTCAGTTCGGAAGAATTGACGAAGTCGCTGCAGACCGCTCGCGAGCTGATTCAGTTTGAATCGATCCGTCGCCAAACGCAGCAGGCCCTTAAAAACGAGCAGATTTTCGCAGAACCCGTGTTCGATGCGCCTTTGGTTTTCTACACCTGGGCTGAGCCGGCTTCCTCGAACAAGGTTCGTCTCCAGTTTCTATCTTTGATCGAACAGTCCCAGCCTCACGGTTGGGCATTGATCCTCTGCCAGGACCAGGGACTGGTAGAGATGATGCAGAAGCTTGGCCTCAGTCACGGGCAGAAAATTGCTGCAAAACCAGCAGAACCAAAGGCTACAGTAGCTCCTCAGGTGAAACCGCTGATCTCTGACAAGGCTCGATCGGCTCTTGAGATTTTTGCATCGAAGCAAGGCGGGGGTCCTCGCTAACGAGTTGTGAAATTTTTTTTGGAATGGGTGAGAAATTTTTTTTGAGCCTCGTCTAAGAAAAAATTCGACAGTTTTTGCGAAGAAAAGAGTGCCTCGAGTGAAAAAATATTTGTAATGTAAAATCTCGAAATCATTAAGATAATAAAGTCTCAAGATTTGTAGAAGCTATTTTTCCAGAGCGATTTTTAAGGTCGACTCTTTAGTTCTTCGGGACGAGGCCGATACGATTCTTAACTCGAGAGTGAGCTGCGGATCCTTCTCCCATGTGATAGACCTGTGGTAAGCTGATCTTGAGAGACAAGTTTTGTATAAGTGGATTCCGAGAGCCCCGGGTTCTCGTCCAAGGTCCCTTCTTGGGGACTGCATATCGTAACTATGTTCAGGAGGTTTTAGAGTTATGAAGAAAGTCGCTAAGAAGAAAGCCGCTCCAAAGAAAAAAGTGGCCAAGAAAAAAGTCGCTAAGAAAAAAACTGCTGCCAAGAAGAAAAAAGCTGTTAAGAAAACAGCTAAAAAAGCAGTCAAAAAAGTGAAAAAAGTTGCTAAGAAAAAAACTGCTAAAAAAGCAGTTAAAAAAGTAGCAAAGAAAAAAACTGCTAAGAAAACAAAGAAAAAAGCAGTTAAAAAAGTCGCTAAGAAGAAAGTAGCTAAGAAAAAAGCAACGAAACGTAAAGTTTCCAAGCGCAAAAAAGCTGCTCCAGCCCTAGCTGCTGCATAATTACTCGGAAACAAGAAAACGCCAGCCTTGAGGGCTGGCGTTTTTTTTATTCCCAAAAAATCGGTCTTAAGATCAGATCTTTAGGGCTTCCCTGGCCTTCTCGATGAGGGCCTGGAGTTTGATGGGCTTCGAGAGAACGTCTTCGGCGCCTAGGGCAATAGCTTCCTCTTTGGAGCGATCCGAGTAGCCCGTAATCAAAAAGACCTTAGGTCTTGCCGGATTAAAGGCCTTAATATCCTCGAGGAGCTTCATCCCTCCGCCCTTGGGCATCCGGATATCGCTAATGACCAAATCGGGATCGTGAGCCTTGACCATATCGAGAGCCTGAACCGCATCCCCAGCGATCAAAGTCTCAAAGCCCTGGCTTTCAAAACTGAAGGCCATCATTTCACAGATATCGATTTCATCGTCTACTATTAGAACCTTAGGCATAACGTTCTTCTCTTATACTAGAGATTCGAAAATTCCAGCCGCGCCCATTCCGGTACCGATACACATCGAAACGATACCATATTTCTGCTTATCACGTTTCATACCGTGGAGCAGAGTTGAGGTAAGCTTTGCCCCTGTCGCTCCCAGCGGGTGGCCCATTGCGATGGCTCCACCAGTCTGGTTGATGATGTTCGGATCGATTCCAAGCGTTCTCGTAACGGCAAGTGCCTGCGAGGCAAACGCTTCGTTGAGCTCAACGCGCTGAATGTCTTTCAAGGAAAGGCCACCGAGCTTTAGAGCTCTTGGAATAGCTTCTACCGGACCGATACCCATAACGCGCGGAGGAACGCCTGCAACCGAGAAGCTCACGAAGCGAGCCATTGGCTTCAGGTTATATTTCTTCACAAACTCTTCCGAGCAAACCATGACCATGGCCGCGCCGTCAGACATCTGCGAGGAGTTGCCGGCGGTGACAGATCCACCGGTTTTGAAAGCGGCGCGAAGACCGGCAAGCGCTTCAACGCTGGAGTCAGCGCGTGGGCCTTCATCAGTGTCGAAAGTTTGTTCAGCGATATCGACCTGACCGTTCTTCCCGGGCTTACGGAAAGATACGGATACAGGAACGATTTCTTCTTTGAAGAGGCCGCCAGCAATTGCTTTCGCCGCCTTCTGATGAGAAGCGAGAGAGAACGCATCCTGATCTTCGCGGCTGACCTTGAAATCTTTCGCGACATTTTCAGCGGTCAAACCCATGCCGATGTAATAATCCTCGCGACCGTCTTTGGTCACGCTACGGCTACCGACCGGCTTATTGCCCATCATCGGTACCATGGACATCGACTCGGTTCCGCCTGCGAGAATACACTCAGCGCCACCGGCCTGAACCTGAAACGCAGCCATAGCAATAGTCTGAAGACCCGAGCTACAGAAACGGTTCACGGTCACACCTGGTACTGACTCGGGAAGGTCAGCGAGAAGGACTGCGAAGCGCGCAATGTTCATACCTTGCTCGGCTTCCGGCATCGCGCAGCCGATGAAGACGTCGTCGATCGCATGCGGATCAACAGAAGGGTTGGCTTTCATGATCGCCCGGATCACGTCGGCACAAAGATCGTCGGGACGTTTTGTACGAAGAGTTCCGCGACCCGCTTTACCGACCGCAGTGCGGAAGGGACTGACGATATATGCTGTTTTCATAGTCTTTTGCTCCCAATCTTAGTTTCTAAGCGGCTTACCGGTCTTCAGCATGGCTTCGATACGTTCCTGAGTCTTTGTCTCGTGGCAAAGCTCAAGGAACACGCGACGCTCGAGATCGAGGAAGTATTCCTCAGAAACGAACTGGCCCGCATCGATCTCGCCACCGCAGAGAACGGTAACAACTTTTTCGCCCACGAGTGCATCGTAAGGCGAAATCTGCCGACCTTGAACCATGTTGATCATGGCCATGTTGAAAGTCTGGATACCGGCGTCGCCCACAACTTTGATTTTCGATTGTGGAACAGGCGGCTGATAGCCGTTTTCAACCAACTGCAAAATACGTTTCTTCGCGCGGAGGACCTGGAAGTCTCGAGCGAGAGTTACGGTAGCTTTTGCATGATTATAGAGACCCATCTCCACAGCTTCGAGGCCGGAGGTTGAGGTCTTGCCCATACCAATCAGGAGGAAAGCCTTCTGAAGGAATGGCATCGGATCGGCGTTTTCGCCGAGAGCGGCTTGGGCGTAGGCACGCAAAGCGAGTTCTTTCGTTCCGCCGCCGCCAGGGATGAGGCCCACACCGACTTCGACGAGACCGGCAAAGGTATCGCCGGCAATGATCTGCTCGCTGGCATGAAGACTGACTTCGCAGCCGCCGCCGAGCGTCAGGCCGTGAGGACAGGCGATCGATGGGAAAGTTGCGTATTTCAAGGCCTGCATGGTGCCTTGGAAACGGCGAAGCAGGTTGTCGATCGCATCAAATTTATTGTCTTTAATCGCGCCGAGGATTTGCTTCAGGTCCGCGCCGGCCGAGAAGACTTCGCCGTCGTTTGCAATGACAAGACCAGCAAAATCAGTTTTCACTTTAGCAAGCGAAGCCTGGAAGATTTCGATGATTTCATCGTTGATCGAGTTCATTTTCGAGTGGAAGGTGAGGGCGGCTACACCGTCTCCGATATCGACGAGGCTTGCACTGCCGTTACCCAGGACGAGGCTGCGCTTATCCACTGCGTTTTTCGACTTCGGCAGGTAGAAGCTGTGCTCAGAACGGATGACCGGAAGGTCTTTGCCAGTTTTACCAAGCAATTGGGATCTCGGACCGTTGATGTGCCAGTCCAAAGAGTTTGGAACAGTCTTGTAGAACTGAACGCCAGGCTTGATCCAATCGGGGAGTTTCACGCCTTCTTGAATCATGCGATCGCGGATGGTGTCATAACCAAGTGCTTGCCAGAGTTCGAATGGACCCCACTCCCAGTTGAAACCCCATTTGATGGCGTTATCGATCGAGAGTGGCTGATTATTGGCGATTTCTTCGAGGAGAATAGCCGAATAAGCCATGGTATCCCGAAGGGTGAGCCAGATGAATTTCGCACCCTTATCGCTATGGCTGATAATGAAACGAATGCGTTCGATCGTGTCCGGGATTTTCTTGGCTTCTTCTTGCCAGGGGAAAGTTTCCGGGGCCTGCTCAACGTATTTATCTTCTTTAGGACGATAGGCGAGGATGGTGGAGGCACCCTTGGCATCAGTCTCTTTTTTGTAGATACCGACTGATTTGGTCTTTTGACCTAATGAGCCGCGAGAGATCAACTCATCGATCCACTTCGGTGGTGTAAAGACCGAGACATAAGGATCGTTCGGCGCATATTTGCCGACGTTTTTCGCTACCGCGGCAAAGACATCGATACCGACAACATCCATAGTGCGGAACGATGCCGAACTTGGGCGACCTACTGTTTTACCGCTCAAGGCATCAACAGTTTCAACGTTAAGATCCAAAGCTTCCATGTGCACGAAGGCCGAAGTGATACTGAAAGTACCAACGCGGTTTGCAATGAAGTTAATGGTGTCTTTGGCGTAGACAATGCCTTTGCCAAGATAACGCTCGATCCAATCCGTCAGGTCCTTGATGAGCTTTGGATCAGTGCGTGTATGCGGGATGATTTCGAGAAGTTTCATATAACGGGGCGGGTTGAAAAAGTGCGTTCCGAAGAAACGCGAGTGGAAGTTCTCATCGAGATCTTCCGACATTTTTTCAAGCGACAGACCCGAAGTGTTGGTCGTCACGGGAATGTGCGGACGGGCATACTCAGAGATTTGCTTGAGGATGCTTTTTTTGATTTCGAGCTTTTCCGCTACGACTTCAATAACCCAATCGCAATCGGCGATGACAGACATATCGTCGGCAAAGTTGCCTGGGATAAGGTTTGCCAGAATCGATTCGGAAGCCAAAGGTGACGGCTTCAATTTTTTTAAATTCTCAATCGCCAGATAAGCGGCGGTGGAACGAAAGCCTTTGCCGATCGCCGCAGCGATTTTGGGATCTTTATGAGGAGCCTCAGAAGGAAGATCCAAAAGATGAGTGCGAACTCCAGCAGCTGCCAAATGGGCTGCAATTTGTGCACCCATAACGCCGGCTCCGAGTACAGCTACTCTGTGAATTTTGAGTGACATATGCGAACTCCTCAAAAACGAACAATTAGGTCCAAAAAAAAAGCGAATTTGGTGGACTGATCGTTCACCAAATTCGCTCAGGATTCAAGTCATCGTTTACTGATCGAGATACTTTTTGATCGTCTCAGCAACTTGTTCCGGGGTGAATCCGAATTCACGGGCAAGATCGTCTGCAGGACCCGATTCACCGAAGTGATCGAGACCGATGTTTAGACCGTGCGTTCCGGTATACTTCTGCCAGCCCAGAGTCGATCCGGCTTCAATTGAAATGCGTTTTGTAATCGCCGGACTGAGAACCGAATCCTGATAGCTTTTCGGCTGCTCAGAGAAGAGTTCCCAGCAAGGCATCGACAC
>SEDW01000033.1 GCA_004193325.1 Pseudomonadota bacterium
AAGAAGATCCTCATCATTCAAAACGATGTTCTCAATGAGGATCACTTCAATATGACAGACGGCGGATCAGTAAAAGTCATTCTCTTCGCACTCGGCGCTAACCTCGCTATCGGCATCGCAAAATTTATCGGCTGGGCTTTCTCAGGCAGTGCCTCGCTTCTGGCTGAGGGCGTTCACAGCATCGCTGACTGCTCGAACCAGGCCTTGCTCCTCTTCGGCGGGAAAGCCGCGAAAAAGGCGCCTACCGCCACCCACCCGCTGGGCTACGGTCGCGAGAGCTTCTTCTGGTCCTTTGTCGTCTCACTTGTCCTCTTTAGCATGGGCGGCCTCTTCAGTATCTATGAGGGCATACACAAACTCTCCAGTAAGGATCACCTCGATTCCATCTGGATAGGCTTTGTCGTTCTGGGAGTTGCCATTCTCTTCGAGGGCATTGCTTTCAACGCCTGCCTAAAAGAGATCAAGGCTCAGAATCCCTACGGCAGTCTCCTCGAGTGGTATAAAAAATCCACCAGCCCCGAACTGCTTACCATTTTCACCGAAGATGCCGCGGCGCTCATGGGCCTCGTCTTCGCAGCTGTCTGTCTTGCCATCGCTTACTTTACCGGCGATCCGGTCTGGGATGCGATCGGCTCTATCGGGATCGGCGTCTTGCTCGTCCTCACGGCCTTCTTTCTCGCTCGCGAAACCAAATCTCTTTTGATTGGCGAATCACCTGCGCAATCGCTTGAACCCGAAATCGACAAAATCGTCCGAGCCGTAATTCCAGGATCACGCATCATTCGTTATATCGCTCAGCAAACCGGTAGCTTTGAGATCATGGTCTGCTACAAAATTCTCCGAGGCGAGATCACTGATGCTGCCAAACTTGTGGAATCGATCAACGAAATCGAAACACAGGTTCGGGCCAAATTCCCTCAGGTTCACTGGCAGTTTGTAGAGCCCGACGACAAAGTTTAATTTCAATCCATCAGCGAGGGCGAGACGTGTATACGCTTGTGAAAGTTCTCCTAACGGCTCTTATCATCGTAGGATCCTCGGAACTGGCGAAGCGTTGGTCCCTCGCCTCCACGCTTCTTCTCGCTTTGCCCTTTACTTCTCTTCTCGCAATCCTCTGGATCTATATCGATACAAAAGATGTGGCGAAGGTTGCAGAGATATCCTGGGGAATCTTCTGGCTGGTGCCGCCATCCCTCGTCTTTTTCCCAGTACTCGCAGTCCTGCTTCAAAGAGGTTTGGCCTTCCCCTACTCCTTGATTTCCGCTATTACTGCCGCTGTGCTGACCTACATTATCTATGTGAAAATTCTCGCTCGTTTTGGAATACAATTATGATTCATTCCTTTTCCCGCTCGATCCTTCTCACTCTCAGCATCGGTCTCATGGCCTTCAATGCTTTGCCTACTTATGCTTCAGCAGCCGACGAAACGTTGATCAACGACGGCCCCTACTTGAGCTGGCAGCCCGATGGCAGCGCTAGGGTCGAAGCGGTCTGCGGCTCACGTTTAAAACGCCTGGCAATATCAAACAAGGCTCCCTTTTTCCTGAATCATCCTTGCAACAATGAGTACGTGACTACAATCAGTCCCGCGCAAATCATTTCGCCTTCGGTCTACTCCAAGGTCGATCGTTTCCTGGCGATGAGTGATGTCGAAGGTCACTACTCTGACTTTCTGAAAATGCTTCAGACCTACAAGGTTATTGATGCCAATCTCAAATGGAGCTACGGCACAGGTCAGCTCATCCTCCTCGGCGATATGGTTGATCGGGGCGATAAGGTCACCGAAGTCCTCTGGCTTATTCACCGCCTCGAAGGCGAAGCGCTCAAGGCTGGCGGCCGTGTGCATTACATTCTTGGTAACCACGAGAAAATGAACCTCGAAGGCGACGATCGCTATGTTCATGAGAAATATCTTCGAGCCTCAGAAATCCTTGGCCAGACTCATCAAAATCTTTTTTCCAATGACACAGAACTTGGTCGCTGGATGCGTTCAAAGAATTCTCTTGTCAAAATTAACGACAATCTCTTTGTTCACGCCGGTCTCTCTTCCGAACTCTTAAACGTTTCGAGCAACCTGACCTCGATCAACAACGCTATTCGCCTCGGTCTCACTCAACCCGATACAAAAAAGTCGAACAGCTCCATCAAGTGGCTCTTGAGTTCGGATGGCCCTCTTTGGTACCGGGGCTATTTCAAGGATGAAGATCTTAGCTCGGAAGAAATCAAATCGGTTCTCGATAGTTTCGACGTTTCGCGAGTCATCGTAGGACACACCATCGTTCCTCAAATCGAGGCCCTTCACGATGATCTCGTCATTGGCATCGACACGGGCTTTTCGAAACCGAAGCAAATCCAAGGCCTGATCTTCGAAAAGGGGCAATTCTGGAAAGCCAGCCTCTCGGGCAAAATCGAAGCCCTGAACGCTAAATAAAAGTGGGGATCGAAGGGGAAGCCAATCGGCTTCCCTTTTATACGGGCCGCCTTTAAATCAACTGCCCCTCCCGACAGCACCTTCAAATTCCGTCCCTTCCTCGTCGATTTTGCGAAAAATTAAAACCTATAAGCCCCCGTTTCCAATGCTATTTAGGCACTGGAGGACCTAAACCTTGTAATTCTCTTAAGTCAGAGGAATAGGGGTCGATACCTGCTTCGTGATTGTCCTGTTCATCCGAATCTTTCGTGGAGCCCAACATGCGCCTCTTTAAAGTCGTCTTTCTAGCCTTGGCAGTCCTCGGTACAAGTTGTGCCACTGTTCGTGAAGTTCGCACCAAACCCGGTAAGGGCGGAGAACTTGCCGTGAAGGAAGGAATGTTCGGCGAGACCGCAGATGTTAAAGCCGGCCGCATCATGAAACAAAACTGTCCGAAAGGATTTGCGATCACCGAGAAAGGCGAAGAAGTCGTCGGCACCAAAACCACCCACGATTCTTCAACACACACCAAAAAAGCCAAATCTAAAAATGGTGGAATCGTCGAAGCGCTATCGGCTGACACTGCAAGTGATACCAGCGGATCGAGCGAGACTGTCAACACCACAGAGTGGCGAATCAAATACAAATGCAAAAAACAATCTTCAGCTGATTGATAACAATTCGAAGCGGGTGTTGAACAGATGCTGAGCCACAGATTGATCAGTCGAATGCTTTTGACAATCGTCACTCTCGGATGCGGGACCAGTTTCGCTGCTGAGGTCGTCAAAAAAACAGCGAAAAAAGCCGTCATCAAAGTCTCGGCAGACGAGGCAGAAGATTTTGAAGAGGGTGATACCATCATTCTCAAATCACCTGACAAAAAACGCTTCAAGCTAAACGTTGAGCAGATCGATGGACGTCTCCTGACGGTCACAGGTCCCATTGAAGGCCTGGATCCTGACGATATTTATCGCGTCGCAGGAAGTACGGGCAGCTCTCAAAACATCTCTGTGGGATCGACGACAAGCAGGATGGATGTGGGCAATACCCTTCCCTTCTACGCAAACATTTCTCTTGGGCGCCGCTGGCTTAAAGATGTTGAGACACAAAATCTTGTCGATTTTCGAATCGGTTATATCTGGAGTGAGATTCCACTGGGAGTGTCCGGCTACATCACGAGCTACACGCCAATCCTCAATGATGATTTCATATCCGAGAATGATTTGAGCGGCAGCGAATTCGGTGTACAGGCCGAACTCACCAGGCACTTCGGTCCCTTCCGTCCCTATCTCGGCGTACGCTTTCTCCTGGCAGGAACCCTGAGCGGCGATCTTGAAACCTCGGATCCATCTTTCACCTCGACATCCACCATCAGTGAAAAGCGTGAGAAGACCGCAGCAATCGAACTCGGTTCGGAATACTATTTCACAAAATCCTTTGCTCTTTCGATGACCTTTAAAAAGAGTTCCTCAGCGAAAGGCGATCGAAAATCAACCTTCATCGTCACCGATTCCTCCACCGGCGATAGAATCAATGGTCGTGATGAATCCAAGTACTCAGTTACATACGATGAGTTTTTATTCGGCATGACCTTTTTTGGTCTCAACAACTAGGCGACAAAACAGCAAAAGCCAGGACCAATGTCCTGGCTTTTTCCTATGTCTCGTTTAAGTTCTGCGATTAGCGGGTGGAAAACGGCAGGACCAACCTCAAGATACCGATCGACGTCGAAGAGGGAGTCAAACGCAGTTCTTTAAACTGATCGTAATCCCCTCTCAGCCTATGACTCCCCGCGTTTTCAAAAGCCATATAGGTCGACAAAGAACCTTCGCCAAATCTCCACCAAACCGCTTCCAGCTGCAGGTAAAAGAGGCCGGACGCGATGTTCACCTTCTCTTTGGCTTGCTCGATCTTCACATTCCCTGTGGAAGTGTGGAGTCCGCCGCCAATCGAGATAAGAAAATCAGGCAGGATCGAAGGTGGTGTCACCCCGAATTGAACATAGCCCTTGAGATTTACCCCATAGAGATGAACACGGGCCTGTTGCAAGGGCTGGGGATTCACCACAACGATGCTCTCGTCGGCCATCTCGTGGGCCTTGGCATCGAGGAGGAAGAACGAGAAGCCTATGTCCTTACCGAAGTACCACCAGCCCTGCCTTTTGAAGACCTGCTGAATTGAAATTCCATAAGTGGTTTTGGATTTGGGCCCGATCTCGGCTGTGCAATCCATGTTGGAAGCATCACCGTATTTGGGATTACAGCCCTCCGGCATCACCGCAGGGCGACCCGACACATACTTGAGATCGGATTTATCGGTGGAACTTCGGAGTTCAAGTCCGATTCGGTAGGACGCGAGATATTTGGTCCAAGACCCTGCACGGGCCTCGGATGCAGATAGGCAGGAGACTAGGCTCAAGATAATTGTTACGAAGCGAATGAATTGCACCGCATCCTCAAATAAGTATGAAAGCCTTATCGAGAAAGCGATGACGATCTTTAACATTTATTCATTAGGCCCATTCGATTCAACAGCTTGTAGCCTGAACACTATTCCGGTCGAATATCAAGCGGAGGCACGTAGGAGGCAGGGCTGGGATTATAAGCTGCAAAGGTCAAATAGGAACTCGTCACCAACGGATTGCTGCTCTCAACGATACAAGACGTCACAGAAAAATGAGAATAGAACGTTGTGGGGGTGCTCGTCGTCTTGTAGTTGATACGGACCGGCTTATTGTCGATGCCCGCACCTCCGATATCCCGACCATTGATCGTGATATAGTCATTGACCTCCAGCGTATTACTCATCGTGCCGTAGCAGGTCCCTGTGCAGTTGGAGCTGGTATAGTAGCAGCGCAGGATTCCAGTGGGCTGGATATCTCCCCCGGTTCCAATCAAGGCAAACGTTCCGTCAGAGAGTTCTGCATAGTAACTTCGCAAGCCGTTTGATCCGAGGAAACGCCCCACCTTGGTGTTGTTCGCGTCGTAGACATAAAGATTTTCATCCGGATTGGGATTGGTCGCAGGTGTTCCGGCCGCACCAGTAGCGCCCGTGGCTCCTGCAGGTCCAGTGGCGCCCGCAGCGCCCGTAGCTCCTGCAGGTCCCTGAGCACCCGTGTCCCCTTTAGGCCCTGGTATAGCCTGAATAGGAGTCGCATCCGCCGAGGTGCTGGCAGAATCTTTAATCTCCTGAGTTGAACCGTCAGGGCATTTAATAGTGGCGCCGCCGGTACTATCCTCGACGGAGCAATTTTTTTCTTTTTGACCACAGGACAGGACGAGTAGGATGAAAAGCGCGCTCAAAGCCCGCATAAGAAACCTCTGTGCTAAGTTTTTATACTTTCATCCTATCGCGAGGATTTTTCAGCGGGAAGCCTGTCAATAAAATATGCAGACAGGGATTCACAGCTAAAAATAGACTCTATCTTTTCAGAAGTTCGAATCCTGAGAAATTTGCCTGTTGAATCAATGCGGCTGGAATAAAAATAGGAGCTGCGAAGGAGGCAGCTCCACGAAGACCTTACCCTAATTGTCAAAGTCTTCTCGTCCTGAATTCGATGGACTGGGCAGGAATTTCCTAAGAACCCTTATTGAAGTTCTTTATCAGGAGCCAGGTTCATCAAACCTTTTGCATCTTCCATCGCCAGCGGCACCGACGTGTGTTCATGATTGATGGCCCAGCGATCGCCAGCCTTTTTGAGAACAATAGTGCTACGCATCCAGGCCTCCATGTCGGAACCCTCTTTCTTCGATTTGCCTTTCATGTGCACAAGTCCATGCACGACAGCTAAATCGCCTGATACAGAAAATTCTTGCTGATGAAAATCATAGTCTACCGGAAACGCGAAGTAATCGGTGAAGCATTCCTTCCACGCGACCCTTTGATAGTCATCTTTGGTCTTGAATTGAAGAGGAGGCATCATATCAAACGCCACGAGTTCGTCGGCGTAATACGAGGAAATATCTTCTAGCTCTCCGGTTCGCACAGCCTCAGCGAGACCATCCAAAAACACTTTGATTTCCCGTTCACTCTTATCGTTATCGGTCTTTAGATTTTCACCGGACTGCTGCATAATTACCTCCACGTCCTACGTTCGTAAAATCTCTGACTCATTCATTGATGCCAGAAAGATCATTAAAGTTGCCTAAGCGTCGCCTAGGGTCCCGGCTAATAGGTCATCCAATAGCTCTTTCAACTCTCTGTTCGCTGCCGATAGATCAGCGACCAACGCCTCAATGTCCAATACGAGATCTTTCGTCAGCTCGGATTCAACCAGTCGCAAATCAAGTTCTTGAATGCGATGACTCAAGTTATAGTTGGGAAAATTCACGACCATACCTTTGATATCGTGAACCAGGCTTTTGGCATTGAGACGGTCTGCATTCTCGATGGCTTTTTGTAAATCAATCTGACTCTTTGGAAAAGTCTCGAGGTAGGACTCAAGGGTGCTAATCAGAATTTGTTCGATGCCTCGAAATCTCTTTTTCAACTCTCTCACATCGAATGACTTGGCCGTTTGCGAATCAAATCGCTTCAAAATGAGATCGTTTAGCACCACGTAATCGATCGGTTTGGAAATGAATGCATCCATGCCCGCCGCAAGGCAGGCATCGCGTTCTTTCGAAGTCGCATCGGCCGTGAGCGCAATAATAAACGCATCTTTTATCGGCAATTTTCGTATAGCATGAGTCGCTTCCAAGCCATTCATCACCGGCATGTGAATATCCATGAGAATAATATCGTAGTCGCCACTGTGTGCTAGCCGGACAGCTTCCGCACCATCGACTGCCACATCGGCTTCGAGACCGATCTCATTGAGGAGACCGAGAGCCACAATACGATTGACCTCGTTGTCCTCGACGAGCAGGACCTTGAAATTTTTCTTTCGATCGTCGTCCACTTCAAAGTAGCTTTCCGCCTTAAACCGTTCCACTTGGGAACGCATAGTGGGCACCAGAGGCAGAGTGACTTCGAAGATACTTCCTTCGCCATCGATGGAAGACACTTCGAGTCTGCCCCCCATGAGTTCTACAATATCCCGACTGATAGTCAGACCAAGCCCGCTTCCTCTCGCCCCTTGTTGAACCGCGTCATTCCCTTGCGTAAAGACATGAAAGATTCGAGACAACACCTCTGGGCTCATGCCGATTCCTGTGTCGACCACAGTGATCTTCCACTCGGCGAGCTTATCGTGAAAATGACTTTTCACGTTGATATCGATCGAACCCTGTTCGGTAAATTTAATTGCGTTGGATATGATATTAAGGAGCACCTGACGAATTCGGAAAGCGTCGCCTTCAATCCCGTTCGGGAGATCGGGACTGATCGTCAAATTGATCGCCAGATTTTTGGCTTCAGCCAGAGCAGAAAGAGTTTGAATGGCCTCATTGATAATCTTGCGGGCATCGAAAGGATCCACGCGAAAGGTTAGCGCTCCCGCTTCAATCTTTGACAGATCCAGAATATCGTTGATAAGAACCATCAATCCCCTATTGCTGACCTCCAGATATTCGAGCCACGCTCTTTGTTTGGAATCGAGCCGGGTCGCTGCTAGGAGTTTTGTAATACCGATAATTCCGTTAAGCGGCGTTCGAATCTCATGACTCATGTTAGCCAGAAAAATACCCTTGGCTTCACTTGCCTTTACCGCTTCATCTCGAGCAAGCATAAGGCTCTTTCGACTCGCGTCCAGCTCCTTGGTGCGTTCTCTGACTTGCACGGAAACATTGTAGTGAGAGCCTGTAAGCATGAGAATAAAGATCTGTATCGTGGCACAAAAAGACAGACCGATTGCGAGGATGGCCCATGTATCCCAGGACCTGTTCTTGGCAAAATAAATTTGTTTCGGTACCACGGTGAGTTTTAATTGTTTGCCCTGCCAGTCGATATTTTTCTGGTAAACATCAGTCCCCTTTTTTAATTCAAGGGCCTTGGCTGCCGTCGCGGTAGACAGTAGAATTTCTCCATTCTCGTCCTCGATTTGCATCTCGAGATTCAATTCGGCAGCGTGGGTCAACGCATCAGCAAAAGCTTCTTGAGGTCGAAATCCAAAATAAATAAATCCGAGAGGTTTCTCCTTCTCCTTCTCGTTCTCCTTCTCCGCGTGATCCCTGGATTTAACTCGCCTGAGAATGGGATGAATAAGAATGGCGCCGGTTCCCGATCGGGAATTTCCCACGTAGGCTATATTGGTGATCGTATAGGCCTTGAGATTTTGTTCGGCCAGCTTCATCACAGAAAGTCGAGTGGGATCTAAACCCAGATTGATGCCTCGAAAGCCGGAAAGCGTATCTCTCGTGTAGTAGGTAAGAGGATAGTAGACCTCCTCCGGACTGATCTGACTCAAAGGTTTCCCGTTTAAATCGCGAATTTCGAAATCGTTGACTCCCTGTCCTAGCAGCCATTTTTTGAAAGCTGGGATGTCACGGCCCTCGAGCCTTGGGATCCACGAGATTCCATTGAAGCCACCAAGACCGACGGAAGTGGCTTCAACAAATTCGTTAAAGTCGTCGCGGGTGACTTCGGTATTGCTCGTATAAAATCCGCTGACGCTTAATACCAGACGCTCAAAAAGAACCATCTTGGTCTCGACGAGCAATGCTACTTCCGAAGCATCCTTGCGGCCACGGGTTTCAACTTTTTCCGTTTCCCTTGCAGACGCATAGAGAAAGATCAGCAGGAAGACGATGAGTGAGAGGAAGGTCGAGGGCAAAAGAAAACGACCACGGTCTTTCCATTCTGCTCGATGGCGATTGGCGATGAGAAGTACGATCGGCGTGAAAAGCATCACGCCAAGTGTGTCACCGAAAAACCACGTCAACCAGTTGATGAAGATCTCTTCGTTGATAATTCGATTGCTCAGGTAGAGCGTAAAGATCCCGACACTTGCACTTGTAAAGCAGCTGACAGGCGCAACGAAGGCAAAAAAGTAGATGATGTCTTTGGCTTTGATAAAGCTGATCGGCAGCTGCTTCGCCCATCTCAGCATAGAGACAGCCGCGTGAGTCTGGAGCACGGAACCCAGGGCAATGCAGGCTGCAATCCAGCTTGGATCAAAATGCCAGTCCCTACTGATGGTGTTTACCAGAAAAGAGGCTATCCAAAGACCCGGATACACCCTTTTTCCTTTAAGCAGCGCGAAACCTAACGCGATTCCTGAAGCTGGCCATACCACCGTCGCAAATCCAGGAGGAAGAGCCAGCAGAAGTCCGTAATGTCCTGTAATAAAAAAGTAGAAGATAACGATCAGCGTTAACTTCAAAACTTCAAGGGGCGATTTCAATACCTGCAGCTGCATGAGCGCCCCTTGTTTTGCAGTTGGCCACTAACTGGCGCAGACTCTTGCCCATTCGATACTTTGAAAGTCGTTATACCGAATGAGGAGCCTGCTTGCCAAAGCCTCTTCAAAAATTAAATCGGATCTCTTATGTAAAATAGCTGTCGAAATGTTAAAACATCTAAATAAACAAATGTTGCGATACTAGTAAATTCACGCATACTGAGGGAGCCAAGAGCGATGAAAGCAGACAGAGATGCTGAACGCATTGGCAGCCGAAAACCTCTGAAAATTCTTCTTGCGGAAGACAACAAAGTAAATCAGGTCCTCACAATGGGTCTATTGAGCTGTCTTGGCTATCACTGTGATCTGGCCGTTGATGGAAGGCGGGCGATTGAAGCCAGCGAGCAGGAGGCTTATGACCTCATTCTGATGGATTGTCAGCTTCCACTCATCGATGGATATCAAGCAGCAGAAATCATCAGCCAGAGACCAAATCAAAGGCCCACTATCGTTGCCTATTCCGCAAATATATCCCAACGCGAACAAGAACGCTGTAAAGCCTCCGGTATGGAGATGATCCTTGGAAAACCGGTTTCACTCGACTCTCTGGAGCGTATCGTCACCAAGGTATTCGATCGCAAGCAGATTCAGCAGATGTCGAATCACGCCAATTAGGCTGCGCCTCCCCCTGTCGTTTGAAACCCTTCTATTCCCATTTCTCTTTTTTCGAAAAATCCTAATTCAATCATCAAATGTTAAAGGAAATGGCACAGGGCTTGCTCCATCTCTTCTGCGCTCGATGAGTCTTCCTGTTTTTGCTTGGACGGAATCGAGAGAGTTTGGACCTTTGGCGAAGGCTTAGTGCTCAATTTTCCTGAGTTCCCGTTACTTTAGCCGCTCCGACTGAAGCCTTGGCAAAGACATCGCGAATTGTACTGTGATTCGAGCAGTTGCAGGAAAGATGAGACAGGTCGCCGATCCGATTCACTCCATGGGCGCTGTGCCCGAGACGCTATTTCAGCAAAGAGACTGTTTTTGAGCTTTGGTAACTTACGCCAGGCAACACCCCTGGATTTGGGCAAGTGGATGAGTGCTGGGTGTTGCATATGAGGACCGGGAGTTTTTATGATTGAGGAATCGCGAGCCTTGGAGGGCTACAAGATATTCGTGGCCGAGGACGATCACGATATCCAGCTCTTCATGAAACGGATATTGGAGCGCTGCGGCGCATCCGTTACTATTGCGTCTAATGGCTCAGAGGCTATGGAAGTATTGCTCCATGAAACCTTCGACGTCGCGTTGATGGATATTGAAATGCCGATCTGCAATGGCTTTGAAGTTGTGGATCGCGTTCGCCAGGCGGGCTACGACAATCCCATCGTCGCTATCTCTGCCCGATATGTTGGCGCTGATTTTCCAGCGCGCTATATGGGAAGCTTCGATGAGCGCCTACCGAAGCCTGTGGCTCTACCCATATTGATCGAGACTATCAAGCATCTCCGCCGAGAAATGAGTCCAATCGAACTCCCTCATTGAAGAGTTCGATTTCCTCCATCTCCCCTTATTTTTTAGAAGCATTTATACCAAGAGATTCGATCACCGCTACAAGTTCGGCTTTATCGATTGGCTTGGGTATATGACTTTGAAATCCGCTTTCGAAGGCCAGAGTCCTATCTCGAGATGTGGCATAGGCTGTAAGAGCAATAGCAGGCGTTGGTTTTGGATACATCGACTTTTCAGCAAGCCTCCAAGCTTTCATAAACTCATGCCCATTCATATCCGGCATTCCAACGTCTGAAATGATCAGGTCATAACGCGATTTCATGAGCTCGTCCAAGGCGCTTCGACCGTCGGGACAATGAACGCATTCAGCGCCCATTTTTTGGAGAAGATAACGTAAAGCCGTTGCCGTATCCACCTGGTCCTCGGCGAGGAGAACCCGACACCCTTGCAATACGGACGTTGCAATTCCACTTGTACTCTTGAGGGGAATGCTCGCGACCTCTTCAGCAGAAAGAGCAAAGATTGGCATCGACGTCGTAAATGCAGCCCCCTTACCAAGGCCTGCGCTCTCCGCTGCTATCTCGCCACCATGCAGTTCAACCAGTGATTTCACGATTGAAAGTCCGAGGCCCAGACCGCCACGCGAGGCGACTCCTCCATCGATCTGACTAAAACGGTCGAAGATGGATTTTAAGAACTTTTCTTCAAGCCCTTTACCGTTGTCCTCAACCCGAATCAGATAATTGTCCCCTCTGCGCTCGGCAGAAACAGTCACAACTCCATTTTTTTGAGTGAATTTAATCGCGTTCGTAACGAGATTCCATACGACTTGGCGAACACGATCCGGATCAGCTGTCACCTCTAGGCCTAGAGGAAAACTTGAGTCGAGCTGAATCTGTCTCGCCTGCGCCGTGGGCTTCAAACTCTCAACAACTTCACTGAGCACATCGCCGATCTTGATGTTGGGCTTCAG
The DNA here is from genome assembly GCA_004193325.1 of Pseudomonadota bacterium. Taxonomy (GTDB): domain Bacteria; phylum Bdellovibrionota_B; class Oligoflexia; order Oligoflexales; family Oligoflexaceae; genus Oligoflexus. Next base: position 12,166 of record SEDW01000033.1, read on the forward strand.
ACTCAGCCTCAGCTTGCCCGATATGATTCGCGAGATATCAAGAAGATCGTTAATGAGATTGACCTGAAGCTTGGCGTTGCGATCGATGACCTCGATCGCCTCCTCGACATCCGCATTCGCTGTGGGAACACTTTCTTTGAGAATATCCAGCCAGCCAATGATCGCACTCAGCGGAGTTCGGAGCTCGTGAGAAACCATGCCGATGAATTCATCCTTGGCCCGGGTGACCCGTTCGAGCTCGCGGTTGGCCTGGGAAAGGGCGGCCGCTTTGTTGAAAATTCCTTTGATGAAGTGGAACAGGAGGAACTGCGCGGACTCTTCATTTTCCTCAGACCAGGGGAAACAGGTGTCGTGAAGTTTTTCTGTCCATTCTGCAAAAGAAGCTCGGGGAATCAATCTGCCTTTTGGAGTCGTGGCCTTTTCAGGTTTGCCTCCCCAATGTACGTCACGAACAGCCTCTTTGCGGAACCATATAACAACATCTTCAAAACCGAAGGAAAAGGGCAGGAGGAGTGCTCCAGCTGCCTCTGCCGGAGTCTCGCTGAGCTGAAGATCGCGACAGAGACACTCCGTCTTCCATATTCCAATTGCAGTCGCCCCCTTGGCCTTTTCGATCAATTTGTCGATAAGATCATTTTCAGGACAGCTGCCGAGCCTGAGTTCCTCGCCCTGCATTCGGATATAAACGCCCGATGAGTCTATCAACGAAAGAAGCAAATCTTTCGTTGCAACAAAGGATTGCATGGACGGTAGGCCAAGGCTCAGGTTGTTAACAAAAGCCTGAGTAAATTCGAGAGAATTTTGTTTGCTCAATAAACGGCGTTTTTCGATTGAACTTGAAACTCGGCCCGAGAGAATGCGGCCTATCAATTCACTACTCGACCGAATGTCAAAAGGCAGATGAGCGGTACCCTTGTACTGATGACAGCTCAGCAATCCCCAGAGTTTATTATGAACCTTAATGGGAATCGAAAAGGACGACCGCACACCCATGTTCTTGAGATACTGAATGTGAACCGGAGATGAAGCCCGAAGGATACTAAGACCGAGACTGACTTCGGCACGTGATTTTCCTGCGCCTACCAAGACGGGTACAGGAAGTTCCTCGCTGTCGATAATCATTCGATAATTCGTTCGTAAAAAGAGTTCTCGAGCTTGCGCGGGGATATCATAAGCGGGATATCGTAAATGGAGAAATGGATCGTAAGCCAGATCACGGGCCTCCGCAAAAACTTCTCCATCCCAGTTTTCTTGAAAGCGATAAACCATCACGCGATCAAGGCCGGTAATTTCACGAATTGCTTCGCAGGCGAGCTGGCAGTCACGCTCGAGATTCTGACTGCCCTCGAGGCGGCTAATAAACTGATGAAGAGCCTTTTGAGAATTTACGACTGCATCTGGAACGATTGCCTCGAGGTCGATGCCGATACTCCCATCAGCCTGATAATAGGCGTAATAAAATGAGAGTTGATTCCCTGCAGACGTCGAAGCGAAAAGCTGAGGCACTCGATCGTGCCTTAGCTCTTCCAGATGAGAAATCAAGATCGGTGCACCGGCCTTATCATTGAGAAGCTCGTCTAATCTTCTCCCGATCAATTCTTCGGCGCTGTATCCCAAGAGTTCGCAAAAATTCTCGCTCACCGCATCAATCTGAGAGGTCGAGGCATTTACACTCAGAAAATATCCAATGCTCTGTATCGCTCCACAGGACGCGACGGGTTCGAGCTCGCAGAGGCTTATATCTTCGACTGAATAAGCCATCTTATCCGAATAGAGCTTAAAGAAATTTTCTGTCATATAAAGGTCCCGGCTCCCTGATGAATTAAATCTCGCTCGCGCTACAAAACTCAAGAATCTTGTTTACGAGGTCATTCGTCTTCACTGGCTTTTGAAGCTAGCCATCGAAGTCGAACGAATTCTCATGACCTTTCGCATTATCCAGCGAATGACCAGTAAGTGCAATTATTGGCCCTTTATATCCAATATCCTGCGCATGTTCGGCAATGAGAACG
>SEDW01000484.1 GCA_004193325.1 Pseudomonadota bacterium
GCTTTGCTGCGGCCGATGAGCGCGAGTGGGCAGAGTCTGCTGGCATCGCGTTTATTCACGAAGAAATGCATCCCTGGAACAAGCCTTCGTTGACCCAGATACAATATGTTCTCGACCTTCTGATGAATGCCGAGAAACCTGTGCTCATTCATTGCCAGGGCGGCAGTGACCGGACGGGAGTGAGTATCGGCGCTTTTCGTATGGTTTACCAAGACTGGTCCTATGACTCGACTTTTTCCGAAATGCTTTACTACGGATTTAATCGGATCGAATTCGGCTGGCAGGATCAGCTCAAGCGTCTTCCTTAATTTTTCTCCGCACCATCTATAAAAAAATGCGCAGCCAGACTTTTATCTGACTGCGCATCTCTTTTCGTCCCTACTGATTCAAAGGACGCCCCAAATTATTCCACGGGTGCAGGAGAGCAGGCCGTCAAGCAATCAGTATCGTTTGTGATCTGTTGCAACGTACCGGTTTCCGTTCTGGTGCCGTTCGTCAAAGTGTAGCTAGGATCGGCTTGCTCACCAGCGAAGGTGACTTTGCCTGTCCAATCATTCAGTTGAATTTTGTAGGAGCCAGAATCAAAGTAGGGCGAATTTGAATCGTTGGCCTGAACGAGTCTGTCGGAAGTCATTTTCAAGTAGGTATTGGAGTTGGCCTCGACGTTATCGATCTCTTTGGCGATGTTCACGCAGGCATCTACTGTTCTCTTCGCGCCACTTACAGTCGATACGCAGGCTTGATTATCGGCGCTGCTTTGCGAGCCGACCGACAGGGTGTCGATCTTTTGCGTGACGCCGTCCGTTTTTATAGTGAATTTCATAACTGTTTTCGTACTGCTTTGAACGCGAGCGGTTCCCTTGCAGCTGAGCGTCTCGTCTTCAAGAGCAGACGATGGTTTGCCGACATAGGGGCTAGGATCCCAGCCTTCGCATTCGATGGAGCTGTAGATAGAGCTCGAGATCGTATCAACAGTCACAGTCAGACCTGAAATTTTTGCTGCGGCTGTTCGGATACAGGCGCTGTGATCGGAGGCAATCTCGTAGACCAAGGCCTTGCCAACGATTTTGCCCTTAACGCTATCGTAGCTTCCATACATGCATTCATCGAGGGCTGCGGAGAAGCTGTCTAGCCCGTTGCCTCCCGTCTCCTCGCTCCCACCGCCTTCCTCTGGAGCGCTCGGCTCGAGTAGCTTTAGCTTCAGCTTGAGTTTTTTCAGACCCAGAGCGTAAGGCTCGCCGCCGATGATATGGCTCGCAAGAGTTGAATTGAGTTCCAATGCGTTGATGGTTTTGAGGTTTGTCGTAGGCGCAGCTAAATCGTTAGCGGTCACTCGGCTTTCGGAAGCAGCTGCGGCGGCTCCGTTCGTTTCTTTATTATCATCTTTTGAACAGCTGATAACTGCCGCTAAGAGTGCAAGGCTTACGCTCAGACGAAGCATTAGAATTCTCCTGTTAAAGTGTTCGTTCAGTTTCGCAGGAAATGAATCGTCGGTCAATTTTACGGACCTAAAGATAGGCCGTTTGCGGATTAATATTTTCGTAATCACTCGCTTGAGATTGCTCATATAAGGCGGCCGTAAGCAGACTGTATATTTCGCAATGAGAATGCCGCATGCAGTATTATCTTCAGTATTTGCAAGTGCTTGCAGCAGAAGATGCGACCTGATTGTCATTAGTAAGGATATACAGCTTTGGGTCCCCCATGGCAGTCTCCTTGTGGTAGCGAAGAGGCCTTCACACGAAAGCCCCGCCCACGAAGGAGTCCTCAATGAACGATATGGTCGTAGCCCCTAAAGCCACAAATGTAGTTGTCGCTTCAGCATGGATGGTTGGCATCACACTCGCACTATTTTTTCTTCCGCTTTTGAACGGCCTCATCGGTGGTTTCGTTGGCGGTTATAAAGTCGGTTCACCTGGTCGCGCGATCGGCGCTGCTGTCTTGCCTGCTGCTATCGCAACAGCTGGACTCTGGGCGATCCTAAGTAGCTTCGATCATCCCGTTCTCGGTTTTCTTGCAGGCGTTGCGGTAGGCGTTCTCGTTCTGCTCGCAGATGTTGGTATCTTCATCGGCGCTTTCATTGGCGGATTCGTCAGCAACCGTCGCGTCGGTCGCTAAGACCTTATTTATTCCTAAAAAAATGATGCGCAGCGGACTGCAAGGTCTGACTGCGCATGTGTTTATTCGCTCTCATTAGTTGGTAAAGAAGGTGTAGCAGTTGATCTTTCCAGCTTCTGCAGTAGCGAAACAGTGACGGATTGCTTCTTGCCAGATCTTCTGGTTGTTTCCAAAGAGGGCGGGAACGATCCACTTGCCGTTATCGATCAACGCGTCCGGTGCAAACTTGGGATCCTTGAAGACGAGATCAATGATATCGAAATCACTCAAATCTTCCTGATAAAGGAGCCCATCGTAGAGCCACTGTGCCTCTCGATAGGACTTCAGTTTCTCCGAATGTTTACGGATTTGTTTTTCGGCTTCATCACCAAACACGATAAGATGTTTTTCAGCCATCGGTAGCCCTCACGGATTGAGACTTTTAGCGAGCCTTTGCAATATTCTAAAGTTCGTATTTGAAGCGATAGGAGTGCACATCCTTCTCATCATCGATTTCCATTGAGCCTTTCAATCCAGCCAGCTCTCCCGTGCCAGACTCCGGAACGACCTGGATCGACTGAATGTTGACCCCACCGTTTGCTGAGGAGCAATGGTAGAGGCAAAACGTACCGCGTTTACCTTCGATGGAACCAGTCACTTTCTCGAGCGCGACATAGGCTCCTGCCATCTTCTCGGGATTCATCAGTCCCATCATTGAGACAATACTTGTGGCATTCAATGCGCCTTCGAACGTTTTATCAAAGCGCATACGCATAGCGCCCATCTCAGTTAAAACAGGGTCTGCTTCAGCAGGCGTGCCTTTAACCTTGAATGGTCCTTGAATCTCTTTCATGAGCTACTCCCAAGCGATGGATCATCGTAATTTGGTCTGATTAATTTCATTAATATCAAACGGAACTCCTGAGTAAAACGTCAGGATTGTTCGCCAAGATGTTCAGCCCTCAGCCTTAGCCCGGGCCGTCAGAGATAAATTTCGCAGAGATAGCCTAAAACATCAATAAATAACCTAATCGTAACAATGTATTAAAGAAATAGTCGAATCGAGTTTAACTTCACTCGAAAGCTGTCGATAGCTCGATAAGAACAGAGTTTAAGTGGCCTTAAGTCTCAAAACATCTGAGCG
>SEDW01000485.1 GCA_004193325.1 Pseudomonadota bacterium
GTCCGTCGACCACGCCGGCCTTGGCGCCGGCGGCCTTGGCCGCCACAGTGACACCGCCGCCCCAGCAGGCATGGCGACCATCGCCAAGCCGGTCGATCACCAGAATGTCGCCGGGCCGCAGCAGGCCGAGGGCATGATGCAGCAGCGTGCTGTCCGGTCCTGGTATCATCAGCGTCACCGCCGTGCCGGCCACGCGTCGGCGGCGCAGCAAGGGCTGGATCGCCCGATCACAGAAGCCCCAGTGGCGCCAATGGCCCACGGTCGCCGTCTCGGTCTGCTCGAGCAGACCGATCACTTCGGCACTGATCGGTGCCGGCATGGGGTGGACCTGGTATTTCGGCATCGGCGCAACCTTCCTGATCTACAGCGGCGGTCGCTCTGCAAGAACGGTGCCGATCATCGCCAGGATAGTCGAGCCGAGTTCATCGATCAAAACGCCGACGTGAACCGTCATGAGCGGCAGGGAGGTCAGTCGTGACACCCTATTGAGAGTGATCCGCTGCAGCTGTGATTTTCTTCATGTAAAGTAACAAAAGCGTCAGAAAAAGTTACATCTTCCATTTTGTCATATTTTTAAGCCATTGATGTTACTCGTTTTGAGATGTTGGCACGCTGTTTGCTCACGGAAACGGCAAGTCGACCGTACAAACCTACGGCTTCGAGAACCTGGCAACACTCCAGAGACCGAGCAGCCACACCGGCGACAAAATCATCGCGATTCAAGGCCAGAGTTTCCTGAGGCCTTAAACTAAAGAAGTACCCTATCAAGGCTATCAGTCGTAGGTCCTGCCGGGCGGATTTCCAGCTTAGTAAGGCATCAGGCGCTAAGGTAAATTTAAGTGGAGTGACAGCTACTGGCTTTTTAATACGCCTCAAGACAAGTGGCACGTTTTCCACGAGACCCTCTTCAATAAGCCACCTCCAAAACACACGAAGGCTCATGTGAACGTATCGAGCCTTGCCGTCGCTAATTTTCAAGTCGGTCAATAGCCAAGTAGCGAGACGACGAGAAAAGTTCTGATAGTCTTGCAGCGAGCTCACTTTGCAGACGTTATGGAAGTATGGGAGGACATAATTAACCAAGTTGTAGCGGTGAATGAAGATGGTTATCGATTTGCGTTGTTGGTCGTGCAGGAGAAAGTGACAGAACCTCTCAACCAAGGTTTCAGAATTATCACCAGGTGACACGAGGTCCGGGCGCATCTCCAGTACACGCTCTAACGCCTCAAATCTTTGCACCCACTGTTCAATCACGTCATCGGGCTCGTGGTCCAGGTGTCTGGTACGTTCCCTTGCAATAGAGCGCTGTCGTTTGGTTTTATTATCGTAGCGGTAGACGCAAATGCGTCCAGAGGTAAGGCGCTTCCAAAACATGTCGATATGCTCACTTTCATCTCTTGCAAGACTCTTGCGTTTTGAGGATGAAATGGTTTGACGATGTTTTGGGGGATTGTACTAGAAAAACCCTGGAGGAGAGCAAGGGATTCGAACCCTTGAAACCTTGCGATTTACTTGATTTCGAATCAAGCTCCTTCGGCCACTCGGACAGCTCTCCTTCAGGACGGCGATAATAAAAAATATTTTGAGAAAGTGCCAGCAGAAGATAAAGCGATCCCCCTATAAGGTCAGAATAAGGGCTCAAGCGCGACAAATCGACCACACTGCAAGCTAATTTCTCCAGCTCAACATGCCAAACTTTGCTAGTATTAACGGAAATACTCTTGAGGAAAGTCCTATGCTTAGCAAAACCATCGCAGCTCTCTTGCTCGTCAGCCTTTCCTTTGCCTGTCGTTCCACTGGCGAATCCGAACTCCAATCCGAGCAGGAATTTCAACTCAAAACCCGTTTTCTCAAACTCGCTAACGGCCTTGAAGTCCGAATTGGTGAGCAAAGACCCGAGGGCGAAATCAACCAAAGGCCCAAGTATAGATGCCTTCAATGCTTCCAAAGGCTCATTTCCCGGACTCGCCGAAATCGCCCGGCAGGTTGAGATCAACACTCGTCAGGACAAAACCCGTCCTCTCATCCTCGCCGGCTGGTCAACAGGCGGACTCCTGGGCATCCGCCTCCTTCAACAGCTCTCGGGCATCAGCCTCGAGCGCAAGCCGAGCGCCGCAATCTTCTTCGCTCCAGGAGTGGCTGTTAGACCTCTGGTTGGGCGACTTGGTACCCTTACCCAAGAGACACTTACGAAGAACCCAAATCCGCCTCATCTGGGTCCAATCAAACCCCTGTCTCCTGCCAAGGTCCCACTCTTCTCAGCCGACGTCCTCGTCAACGCCAAGCTCTCTTGGAAAGAACGTTTCCCAGTCATCCCCACACTCATCATCCTGAGTGATGAGAAGGAAGACAAGTACGTGTCTCCCACAGAAATTCGCGCCTGGATCATGCAGCAACGAGCGCAGGGCAACAAACTCATCAAAGCCATGAGCTGTGCTAAAGCCATGCACGAACTCGACAACGAGCCCGACCCTTTAGGCGCAGAAGTTCGTCGCGCCGCTGCTCTCTTTGGAGAAAGCCTCGGGACGATGGCACTGCCGGATTTCGCAAGCTGTAAGGGATTTTAAGAGACTAGAGCGCCCGCATCATTCGGTAATTTTTTTGTGGGCCATGAGGATCGATAGCCGGAACAGCGATGTATCCCACTCGATCGAGGATACGTCGCGAGCTCTGATTATCATGCGCGACATCGCAGACTGCATACTTAAATCTCTTCTGCCGCCAATGTTCATGGATCGCTTCGTAGAGCTTGGTCGCATAGCCCTGCCCGCGATACTCGAGATTTGTGCCAAGGTTCGCCACATAGATTCCATATCTTGGAATGGCCTTGAATCTTAAGCCTACCTTCACCGACCTATAAACAACGCCTAATCCGTCTTTCAATCCATAGAATCGCAGCATCGCAACAAAGCCCGAGAGCAAAATAACGGTAAGTCGATTCCAGGGATAACTCGTGATCGTCGCCGCGAGCACAGAATTAATGTCCACTACCGTGGCAAGCGAATAGCCCCAAATGCCTGCATTCGTCTCGCAAGCATAACGAATAAAATCTTCAGCCTTATGCTCTTTGACAGTAAAAGCATAATCATGATCGTCAACAGACGAGGAATATATCAAAGGAGCGATAGCGGAAGCATCGTCGGGTCTAGCTGTGCGTAGGAGCATATACCCACCTCGTGCTCTGCGGAACCGTTATAAAATAAACCTAAGTCATGAGAGTTTAACACGCAGGGGCCAAAGACTTCCAGGAAACTTCCCAATAACTCGTTTGCGGAAAATAAACATAGAAAAAGCCGCAGTTATCGCTAACTGCGGCTTTATAATGTCTTAGTTTTTATAGCAAAGACGAACATTCCTAAATCAAGTTTTGCTGTTCAAACCTTTGAGGTTAGTTTCGTCGACGCTGTATGTTCGCGGCAACTCTTTAGCAGTACGGATCAGGTGAGCCTGTTGATTGCGCAGGTACTGCACGATCTTCTGGTTCACGGGATCACTCTTGAGCTGATCGATGTTCATTTGAATATCGTTGATCTTTTCAACATCGTTTTCTTTAGCGTAGATGGTATCCAGAAGCTCATTGAACTTGCCTTTTTCGGCTTCGTTCAGGCCTGTGGTGTTCGCGTAACGATGGAACTTGTTAACGACCATTGGCTCGGTGTCAACAACCACGGTGCCGTCTTCTTTTTTCTCTACAATCACACCGGGATTGGTAAACATACCAGCCTTCGGTACTAAATCGCCAATCTGAGACATAGATCTCCCCTTCCCTACGTTTTTGTTTCGTCAATGCTATAAATGCGAGGCGTGACCCCCTCACTATTCATGATATGAGCCATTTCCCCTTGCAGATAGCGTGTGAGCACGCCTCGCTTCGGATCCTGCTTCAGGGTTTCGATCTGCTCGTGGAGAAAATCGACCCGCTCGCGCGTCTCGGTCTTGTCCCTCATCGTATCGATGATCTGCTCGAATTCCTGTCTCTGCTTCGGCTCAAGGCCATTGATAAAGCCGTAGCGACGACCCTTTTCAAATTCGGGGCCTTCGGTTGCAACTTGAAGCGTCTCTTTTTTAGGATCGCGGGCGACGATGAAGCCAGCCTTGCCGTCCCGATTAAATAGAGAATCACCAACCCTTGAAACCATGGGGCACCTCTCTGCCTTATAGTCCAATCTTACGCCTGCTTAAAATAAAGGACAAGCCGAGGATATGATTCATTCTTTCCTATCTCTCCTGGGCATTTTTTACCTAGATTTGTTGACGAAGGTGCTTAAGGAATCGATAATTTAAACCGATAAGGATGAAAATCCGGGAGGATAAGTCAGACATGAAAAGGACAGGATATGGGAAAGCTTATACAACTTGATCGTTACAAAGGACTTCGTCGTCGCGAATACCTGAAGAGGTATGATGCACAGATTTCCAAATTCGTTGAATTCTTCCTCAAGCAGAACCTACGCGTAAGCTACGAAGCCCTCAGCTATCACTACTTCTCCATCCAACAGCAAGAACAGACCGCCGCCTGGGATTACGTGGATTTCCGCGATACCCTGCGTGATGGCTTTCATGAAGCGTTTGGAAAGCAGCTGCTGAAGGAATGTAAAAGCGAGTACTGGTACGACGAACGCTTTATCAACGAAGACGAACTCGTCGATCGTTGTGTGAGTCAGGTGATACTTGGACGTGATCACGAGGTTGCGCGCTAACTCTCCTTTAAATCCCCTCATCCCTTTCTCTTCAGAAATGGGACGGCA
>SEDW01000486.1 GCA_004193325.1 Pseudomonadota bacterium
CTGAGATGAATGAACTCTGCGCAAACTTCGATAAATACGTGCTCGCTGGCTTCGAAGGCCAACCCTATATGCGCGGCATTGCTCCGGCTGTGGTCAAGCGTCTTCTCGAACGCAATCCAAAGCAGGCGCAACTCGATCAGCTCGAGCAACTCTGGTTTCGGCCTAGTCAGGTCTGCGAAGCCTGTAGAAATTCGACAAGCTACTATAAGGATGTCGTCGCCTCCCGCGAAGACTGGCGTCTCTGGTTAAGTGGCGTTAGCCGTGAAACCTCGAGCGCGGATGCGCTTCTTATTCCCTTCATCGCGCAGTCCAAGGGCGAAGTGATCAACGATCGCGGCATCTACTACGCAAGCCGCAAAGCGGAGATCGTCCTCCTCCTCGTCGACACCAACAACGGCGAACTCATCTGGGCTGGCGGCAAACACGGCGAAATCCGTCTGCCGATCGAAAAGAAACCAGCCGATGAAAAAGCGGTGGCCCTGCCGACTTGGGAAGAACTCAACAAACGAATTTTCGTGCCGGAGCTCTGGGCGGAATTTCCTGGTCGTCAAGGCTAAGCGTTCAAAATCTATTCAAGATCCCAGGTCTCGCCAAGCGGTGGAACCTGGGATTTTTTATCGTCTAATCGGAAAAGGGACTCTAGGCAAAACATGCCCCGCGGAAGGCTGTTAAAATGGAAGTGGAGTCAGGTCCTATCGATTAGAGGGAATACTTATGCGCTTTCTATTAGCTCTACAACTCGTCACGATGCTCTCACTCACAGCCTGCGCAGGCGGCGCCGGTGGTAGCTCGAACAGCGGCAACGATAACGGCTCAAACCCAATCAATGCTCAGGAAGAACGCGACTACAAACGCGCGATCAACAAGTGCTACAAAACCGGCGGCTCACGCGTCGTAAAAGTTGAAGGCCAATTGATGTGTTACTGAGCCTTTGCTCAACACGCCAAACATCTGCCAAAGCACCGTCTCGACATAGCGGGTCTCGTTAAAATCAAAATGACACCTTGAAACTCGCTATTTCCAGAGGCGTAGTCCGCCAATTCTGCAAATAAAAAGATCCACAACGCCCTCCATCGCTTGCCAATTCTCGCCGATCCAGTATGATTTAGAGCGCTTTTTTCCTTTCTTGGGGAAAGCTTACACTCTATCGTTTCACTGGAGGAACTCACCTTGGCTAAAGAATACACCCTCTCGATCATCAAACCAGATGGCGCAGAACGTAACCTCATCGGTAAAATCGTTTCGCTCTTTGAAGCTCAAGATCTTCGCATCGCCGGCATCAAAAAAATCCAACTCTCACGCAAAGCAGCTGAAGAATTTTACGGCGAACACCGTGAACGCGGATTCTTCGGTGAGCTCGTTGACTTCATGGTTCGTAGCCCTGTCGTTGTGATCGCTCTACACGGCGAGAATGCGATTCAGAAAAACCGTGATATCATGGGCGCTACTAACCCAGCTCAAGCTGCCGAAGGCACTGTCCGTAAGCTTTTCGCTAAATCTATCGGCGAAAACACTGTTCACGGTTCAGACTCTGCAGCCGCTTCGGCACGTGAAGTCGGTTTCTTCTTTGCCGCTAGTGAACTTGTTTAATTGTTAATACTGGAGCGGATCTCATGATCAATCTTGTCGCGAAAATCTCAGCTGAACTCGGTTTGAAGGAATTTCAGGTCAACAACTCTGTCAAACTCATGTTTGAGGAAGAGTGCACCATCCCCTTCGTGGCTCGTTACCGCAAAGAACAGACCGGCAGTATTGATGAAGTCGCACTTCGTGACATCCGAGACCGCTACAACTATTTGACAGAACTCGAAACCAACAAGGTTAAATACTTGAAGGTCGTCGAGGAGCATTGCAAAAAAAGCCCTGAGCTCATGGCTAAATTCCCTGAGCTCAAGGCTAAATTTGAAAAGACTGAGACGAAACAAGAGCTCGAAGATCTCTATCTTCCGTTCAAACCAAAACGTCGTACTCGTGCAATGATCGCCAAGGAAAAAGGTCTCGAGCCTCTTCTTGAGAAGATCCTGGCCGAAGCGGCAAGCATCTCTGACCTCAGCCTGATTGCAAAACCATTTGTAACCGCTGCTGACTCCACCATCGACCCGACCCTCAAAGTCGCCGATGTGAAAGCCGCCCTTGCGGGTGCTGCTGATATCTACGCGGAACGCATTGCAGAGACTGCTGAGCTTCGTTCGCTCGTTCGTCAGATCTCGCAGGACAGCGGATTCCTCGTCTCGAAGAAGATCGAAAGTGGTGAGCACGTTAATGAAGACGGCGAAGCTATCAAAGATCCTAAAGACAAAAAAATGAAGAAAACCGATCCATCGAAATACCAAAACTATTTCGATTATCGTGAACCGATCAGCAAAGCCGCCTCTCACCGGGTTATGGCTGTGCGTCGCGGCGAAGCGGAAAAAGTTCTCCGCGTTGCTATCGACGTCGATGTTGAACGTATTGTCTCTGAACTCAGAACTCAGGCCCTCGTCGGCCGCAGCATGAGTCCAGAAGTTAAAGACTGGTTGAACAACGTCATCGACGATTCCTATCGCCGCCTGATCTCGACTTCGATCGAAACAGAACTTCGTTTGCAGTTGAAGCAAACAGCTGAAGTCGAAGCGATCCGCGTCTTCTCAGAAAACCTTGAGAACCTCCTTCTTCTTCCTCCGATCCCGAACCATGTGGTTCTCGGCGTTGACCCTGGTCTTCGTACCGGCTGTAAGTTCGCTATCGTCAACGAAACGGGCAAACTCCTTCACAGCAACACGCTGATGACTGACCTTGGCGATCGTGAGACGAACAAGACTGTTGTCGCAAAAGCTGAAGTCTTGAAGATGCTCAAAGATTTCGATGTCAAGTACATCGCGATTGGTAACGGAACGGGTAGTCGCGAAATCACCCGCCTCATCGCAGCTGTGATGAAAGAAAATGAACTCAAAGACATTAAACGCCTCGTTGTCTCTGAAGCCGGCGCTTCGGTCTATTCAACGATGGACATCGCTCGCGAAGAATTCCCAGATCTCGATCCGACTATCCGCTCTGCGGTCAGTATCGCTCGTCGTCTCCAGGATCCTCTCGCGGAGCTCGTGAAGATCGATCCACGTTCGATCGGCGTTGGTCAATACCAGCACGATGTGAACGTGACCAAACTCAAAACCAGTCTCGAAGAAGTGGTTGAGTCTTGCGTAAACCGCGTTGGTGTCAACATCAACACAGCGTCTTACAAACTTCTCTCCTACGT
>SEDW01000487.1 GCA_004193325.1 Pseudomonadota bacterium
ACATAGATGTCATCAACCATCTTTGCAGTTGGGAGAGACAGATCGAGTTGCTCACTCAGTTTATCGATGCTGTGGAGATTCAAGGGAACGCGGATGAAGTCTTGGTCTGAACCGATGGCGATGTAATCAGGCAGTGCCCAGTAGCGAAGAGTCTTGCCGCGGTAGGGACCCGATGTGAGTTTGGTATCAATAGCTGTGAGCTTACGAAGAAAGCTTGGGATGTTGCCTTTGAGTATTTCTGAAACCATCGCTTTTTCGCGTTGGCCGCCATCCATCTTTGCGATCTTCTTCATGAAGGCTGTTCCACTAAGGGCATTGCTCGCACGACTTGGCAAATTGAGAAGTTGATCGTCTTGTGCCAGTCCTATGGATCCCCACATAAGCAGGAAGATATAAAGAAATTTCACGGCGTATCCTCTCTCGTCTCTATAAAAGTAATCAGCGTTTTTTGTGAACCCTGATTTTGCCTACTTTATCCCTTCGTCGCTGACGAAAAAATCCTTATTAAAACTTTGTATGGCTTTAATATTAAGGACTTAAAATTTTCATTTAAGCCCGGATCTTCGTTCCGCGGGTAAGGTTTTGAAAAGTAGATAGTCAACCTGGCTGCTTTGTATAACAAGTTGACAGGCCTGGTTTGCATGAACTTGCGGCCTGTAAACAAAAAAGGCAGTCCCATGAGAGGACTGCCTTTTCGGTTCTTATTATAGAAAGGAACGAATTACTTGACGAGGCCAGCCTGAACAACTGCTGCCAATTCATCTGGACGATGAATGTTGAGGCGCTTGTTGTTGAGGTAGAACGTCGGTGTTCCAGTGACACCGAGAGCGTTCACAACGTCTTTCGTCTTGTTAACGAATTGTTTCGGCTCTTCGGTCTTCATACAAGCTTCCCAGTCTGGGATCTTGATGCCAGCCGCTTCCGCGATTGGTTTAACTTTAGCGATATCGTATTCGTCAGCAAAGCTGCCCCAAGATTTGGAGAATGCTGTGTCGTGGAATTTCCAGAACGACTCGTCGCCTTGCTTGCCTGCGCAGAAAGCGCCTTCGATGATCGCGCCGCTGAGTTTGTCAGGACGGAGTGCGAAGTTGATTTGAACAAACTTAACGTCTTTGTTCGCGTCCATCAGCTTCTTCATATCAGGTTGAACTTCCTGACAGTGTGGGCAGAGGTAGTCAGAGATTTCAACAACTACGTTCTTGTCGCTTTTTGAGCCTTTCGAAGGAAAACCCGCGATTGGAACGTTAACGACTGGAGCAGCTGGCTCTTTCACGAGAAGAGTAAGCTTGTTGCCAGTGGTGAGCTTCTGCCAGGTTTCTTCGAAAGTCTTGGCACGTGTTTCGTTACCAAGGAGTTCTTTGATACGTGGAGCGAGTTGCTCGTAAGTTGTTCCCGGAGGAATCTTGTCTTTGTTCGCTTCGAAGAAGGCTTTAGCTGCATCGTCAGGAACCTGAGTTGCTGGCAAGAGCTCTTCGATAGCTGGGAGCTTGTCGACGCTTGTGAATTTCTTTTGCTCTTGAGCAAGAGCCAAACGTACCGCGAACTCACGGACGACAGCGATCTTCTGATTATAAGTCTCCATCTCCGCTTGGTACAAATTGGTTTGAACCTGAGGCGGGAGAGAACTTGTTGTGTATGTCTTGCCATCGTATGTGAACCAGGCAGTATCAGGACCAGAGCTTGCCGCCGAAGAACCAGCGCTTTTGCCTGCTGTACCAGTGCCAGCTACGTAGCCCACTGCTCCACCGACACCGAGGCCACCAACGAGGACAGAAATAAGGAGACCAGAACTCATACCTTTTGACTCCATCGAGAGGACTAAGGGCGCCAAAGTAATTTGCGTATATATGGCGCCAGAAATCGATTGGAAAGATGATAACGAAAATTGGTGCAAGACGCGACGAGAAAGCGGCAGATCCTCTATTTCCAGGCATTCTCATCTATTGCTTAGATTTGGCTCGAGTAGTAAGGAGTAGGGATTATGACCTTTTGTCGAGGAAGAGCCATTGAACGAGGCGAAAACTTTTGAACTCACGATCCATCCCGAAGGCCTTCGCAATGAGCTTATTCGCTTTCTTGCGGACTTTGGTATCGAGGATTATGTGGAGGCAGCGAGCGACAGCATCGATGCCGATGATGTCGATTGGGAAGAAGTGCTAGCCGACTGGTCGGAGAAAGACGATTCCCCTCTGCTCATCTATCGAAGTCGCGAAGAGGATTTCGACGAGCTTAAGAAAGCTCTCACAATCACCTTCGATTCCCGCATTCGTCTCAGTGGCAAATGGATCGCCGACAGCCTCTGGCAAGAGGCTTGGCAAAGCGATTTTCTACATCTTGAGACCGAGCAATTCTTTATCTCGTCGCCCGAATTCACGGCTCCGAAACTAAAGATTCATATTCTGTTAAAGGAAGCCGCAGTCTTTGGCTCAGGACAACATGCGACGACCCAGGCCCTTGTGCGTTTGATGGAAGAAGCTCCTCGCATCACCGAGCCCAAATCCTTTCTCGATATCGGCACCGGCACCGGCGTCCTTGCCTTCGTCGCTCACCACCTCGGCTATTCGCCAATCGTCGGAACTGACATCGAAGATAATGCGATCGAAAACGCCCAGGAAAACGCTCAGCTCAATAAACTGCCGCTCGTCCTACACCTCGGCAGTCAGCCTCCCGAAACGAAGCTATGGGATACGATCGCCTGTAACATTCTTCCGCCAACTCTTACTCATCTCCTCGAGCCTTTGACAAAGCTTTTGAAGGACGATGGGACTCTCTACCTGGCGGGCTTTCATGAAGCCAACTCTGAGGCGATCGAGGCAGAATTGAAACGCCTCGGATTCAGCGTAAAAGAAGAGCGAAAAGAGCGAGGATGGATCGGCTGGCTGGCGATGCGCGGATTATGAGCACGGAGCCATTTCATTAGGCCTTAACTATCAATGGGTTGGGCAACGAAATACGATCTTTACGTCGCTTTATTTCTCCTTTATGTCCGAATACTTAGAATCAAATGCCTGAAATCGCTCAGATAATTAGCCTCGCACACAATAGGTTTAAGCTTTGTCGATAAGCCTCTTTGAAGATCTGAAAGATTTTTATTAGAGGACTACTGTAATGAGATCCTACTCTCGATTAATCGCCCGCAGCATCGTCATGATGGTGATTGGCAACACGGCTTGTACGAAGAAGTCCTTGCCGCCCGAAGCTCCTAAACTTAGCCATAACCTCACTC